>JBNMOZ010000429.1:0-5608 GCA_051276005.1 Bradymonadia bacterium
CTTTGGCGCCGCCTTCTGCGAAGCTGACCTTCGTGGATTTTCGCTTTCATGGTTGCTTGGGCAACCGCGATGCGATGCCGCCGTGCGATTCAGCTCGACGCGCCTGATTGGCGGCCAAACGCGCCGGCTCATCACGAGCTATTGTCCGTCTTTTGACGCCGTCTTCAGAAGAGCTTCTTCTGACCACCGGCCTGGGCGCCTGGGTGTATACTCTTCGCCAATGGCGCGCGCTCTCATCTCCCCCCGGCTGCAGTCTGCGATAATCCCAGTGACCTGGGGCATCGCGATCGCGATCACTCGACCGCCTTGGTACGTGGTCGGCGTGACCGCTCTCGCCGTCTGGGGGTTGCTGCGGCGCGGTGGCACCACCCGCACCCGACTCAAGTTCACCCGCGAAGGGCGCTACTTGGTGGCGATCACGCTGGGCGTAGGCTTCGCGGCCGTGAACACCGGCAACAACCTGCTCTACCTGGTTTTGGGCATGCTGCTGTCGATGATCGTGGTCAGCGGCATCCTGTCTGAACAGACCTTGCGCCGTCTGAAGGTTGAGCGAGAGCTGCCGCGGACGGTGCACGCCGGGCGCCCGTTTCTGACGGCCATCACGTTGACCAACCGCAAGGCGCGGCTGCCGTCCTTCTCGATTCAGGTCGAAGACCTCCTCGCGGCGGGCGGCGCGAAGAAGTGCTACTTCCTCAAGGTGCCTGCGGGGGCGCGCCAGCAAACCAGCTATCGCGCGGTGGTCGAGCATCGCGGCCTGCACCGGTACGTGGGCCTGCGACTGGGCACGCGGTTTCCGTTCGCCTTCTTCATCAAGAGCCGCCAAATCGCGGTCGAGGACACCCTCGTCGTCTACCCGCGGATTCACCCGGTCGACGCGCTGCCGCTGGCTGCGCACGCGCTGATCGGCGCCCTGACCCGGCCGCGCAAGGGCATGGGTCGAGAGTTTCACGGCCTGCGCGCGTACCGGCTGGGCGATGACGCTCGCGACGTGCACTGGAAGCGGTCGGCGCGCGAGGGGCGTCTGGTGCTGCGCGAATACGCGAGCCAGGGGGCGCGGCGCGTCGTTCTCCAGGTCAACACCGCGCGTGCAGTCGACGGCACGCCGGCAGGCGGCAAGCCCAGCCCCAAATCAAGCGCCCGCCTGCTCGACGCGAGCTGCGATCTCGCCGCGTCATTGACGGTGCACCTTCAACAGCGAGGCTATCGAGTCGAGCTGCGCTGCGGGCCGCGCCCCATCGACATCTCTGATCAGGGCGCCGGCCTCGATGCGGCCTTTCACGCGCTGGCGGTGGTCGACTTCGACACCCCCCAATGTGCCGCGCCGCTGCCGCATGGCGTGCCGGTGGTGCTCGTGACGCCCGCTGAGACCCGCGGGGTGGCGGGCGCCGGGTTCGCCCATGTGGTGGAGCCCGCCTGATGCGCTTCATCGCCGTGCATAAAGCCACCAGCTACCTGATGGTCCTGACCGCGCTGCTCACCGTAGGCCTGGGCGCGACGGTGCCCGCGCTGGTCGCCGGGCTGGTGGGGCTCGGCGCGGTCATCAGCTGGTGGTGGGAGCCGCCGCGGATCAACTTCAAGCGCTTCGAGCTGTTCTGGAACATCGCGACCGTGGGCATGCTGCTCAAGGTGATCATCGACGGCATCTACACCGGCGCGGTCCTCGACCAGGCGCTCGACTTCGTCCTCTTCTTGTCGATCAACAAGCTGTTCAACCGGCGCACGAGTCGCGACTACCAACAGCTGTACGTGCTCTCGTTCCTGCAGATGACGGCGGGCACGGTCATCAACGCCGACCTCAGCTACGGCGTGCTCTTCCTCTTTTATGTGATCTTCACGACGTGGACGCTGATCCTCTTTCACCTCAAGCGCGAGATGGAAGAGAACTACCTGCTCAAGTACGGCGGCTCGCTGGAGGGTCGCCCTGTCCGAGTGCAGCGCGTGATGAACTCACGCAAGCTGGTCGGCCCGCGCTTCTTGTTCGTCACCAGCCTGCTGTCGATCGTGGTCTTCATGGGCGCGGCCAGCCTGTTCATCCTCTTTCCGCGCGTCGGCTTTGGCTACTTCTTCAAGAAGAGCCGCGCCGGCATCAGCATGACCGGCTTCAGTGATCACGTAGAGCTCGGCCACTTCGGGCTCATCAAGAACGATCCGACGGTGGTCATGCGGGTCGAGTTCGAGACGCCCGAGGCGCGCGCACTGCTGGCGCCGTATTGGCGGGGCATCTCTTTTGATCGCTACGACGGGCAGCGGTGGACGAAGTCGGTGAGCGGCAAGTTTCGGCCGCGGCGGGTGGCCAAGAACCGCTACGCGATCCGGCCAGCGCTGCGTACGAGAGACGCCCGACCGCCGACCCTCATCAAGCAATCGATCTATCTAGAGCCCATGCAGACGCGCGTGCTCTTCGGCCTCACGCGTTTTTCTCAGGTGGGCATCCAACGCGGTCAACTGATGCAGCGACGCAGCGTGATGATGGATGAAGACCGCGATGTGCACTACGCGCAATCTGACGACATCGCGGTCAACTATCAGGCGTTCAGTCAGCGTGAGTCGGTCGATCCCGCGCTGCTCGCCATCCCGCTCGCGGCCTATCGAGAGCACGCTCGGCGATCGGCGGGGCGGTTCCTTCAGCTGCCGCCGAGCCTCGATCCCAAGGTGCGCGCTTTGGCCCGAACCATTGTCGCCGACGCCGCGACGGTGGGCGACGCCGCGCACCGCATCGAGCGCTGGCTCAAGGCCAACCTGACCTACACCCTCGATCTTAAACGCGATCCCCGCTTCACGCCGCTGGCCGACTTTCTGTTCGTGCAGCGCAAAGGGCATTGCGAGTACTTCGCGACGGCTATGGCCGTGTTGTTGCGCAGCGAGGGCATCGCGACCCGGCACGTCAACGGCTTCCTGGGCGGTCGCTGGAACGACTACGGCAAGTACCACGCGGTGAGCCAGGGCGACGCGCACTCCTGGATCGAGATCTGGCTGGCCCCCGATGTCTGGATCACCCGCGATCCCACCCCGGCGGGCGCGCCGCGGGCGGCCGATACCGGTGTGATGAGCAAGGTTCGCCAGTACACCGACGCGCTGCGCATGCGCTGGTACAAGTATGTCGTCGAATACGATCTGGGCGCCCAGATCGGCATGTTTGAGCGGGCCCGCGGCCTGTGGCGCTCGATGTTCGGCGGATCCAAGAGGCGCTCAGCGCCCCGCAACCGCACCTGGTTCTATGTGCTGGTAGGCCTGGCGCTCATCGGGGGCGCGGTCTGGGTCTTGCGCCGACGCGTGGGGCCTGCCCATCAGCGCGCCGCGCGACGCGAGACGGCGATCGCGCGCCTGTACACCGCGCTGCTGACCACCTACGAGCGGCTGGGTCTGCTGCCCAAGGGGCGGGGCACGAGCCGCGAGGTGCTGGCCGAGTTACAGGCGCGGGGGGCGCCGGGGGTGGCGATCGCGCGCGAGTTCATCACCCGGTATGAGCAGGTGCGCTTCGGCGGCGTGGCCATCGATGCTGCGGGGCTCTCGGTGATGCGGGGGCAGATCAAGCAGATCAAGGCCGAAGCGAAGGCCGCGACCTGACGCGTCAGTCGTTCGCCAACGCGCGCTTCGCCGCCTGCCAGCGCAGGTCCAGCGCAGCCATGGGCAAGTCGCGCACCTGAGCACCGTCAGCGCGTACGCCCGATTCAAGACGCCGAAATCGCGCCTCGAACCGATCGTTGGCCTTCTGCAGCGCCATCTCAGGCGAGACGCCCAGCTTGCGGGCCAGATTGACCGCGCTGAACAGCACATCGCCCAGCTCGTGCGCGATCGCGTCGGCGTCACCGGCGCCGCGGGCCTCTGCCAGCTCGGCGAGCTCATCCTCGAGCACTGGGAGCACCGAATCTGCGTCGGACCAGTCCAAGCCCACCGCGCCCGCCTTGACCCCCAGCCGTTCGGCCCTCGCCAAAGCCGGCATCGCGCGGGGCACGCCGTCGACAGCCGATCGGTCGGGATCTTCGAGCGCCTTCTGCGCCTCCCACCGCTGCAACCCCATCGGCTCGTCGGTGTTGGGGGCGTCGCCAAAGACGTGCGGGTGGCGTCGAACCATCTTGGCGTGCACGCCGTCGGCGACATCGGCCAGCGTAAAGGCGCCGGCCTCGGCCTGAAGCTCGGCTTGAAACGCGAGCACGAACAGCAGGTCACCCAGCTCGTCGCGGTGCGCGCTGGCGTCGTCGGCGTCGAGGGCGTCGAGCACCTCATAGGTCTCTTCGAGCAGCCACTTGCGCATCGTCGTCAGGGTTTGTCGGCGATCCCAGGCGCAGCCATTCGGGGCGCGCAGACGCTGAATCAAAGCGACGAGTCGATCGACCGCGGGACCGGCGGCCGGCGTCACGCAGACTCCCAGAGTTGCCGGCGCTCAGCGGCGGTCTGCGCGACCCTCTGCGCCTCGTCTGCGGCGTGCAGATCGGCGTGCCGCGCGAGCGCCTTGAAGAGCGTGCGCGTCAGGCCGGGCAGGGACTCGTGTTCGATGAATCGCTGGGGCAGGGGATAGTCGACATCATCGGGCAGCCCCACGCTGGCCAACAAAGCCGAGACGCGCGCTGCCATGTTCGAGACGGCGTCGCCGATCGCCGGGATGTCGGTCAACCGGCCCGCGACGCCGTCTTCGGGCGCAGAGAGCGCCTGATATTCGACCGCGTGAATCGCCGCTGCGAGTCGGCCAGCGACGGCATCGGCGGTCTCGCCAGCGCGCGCTTTGAGGGCGCGCACCTGCGCGGCGTCTGTCTGGGCGGTGTCCGCGACGAAGCGTTCACGCACCGTGTCGACGACGAATCGTCGGGCATCGATCTGCAAAAGGCGCGCGATTCGTTCGACGGTGTCGTCGATGCGCTTCGCCCAATCTGAGAGTTCGCTCACAAGATCCTCGGTCGACAGGTCAGATTACACGGCGGCGCGATTGTCGCTGTATGAGCAGAATGCTACCCTGCCTTTCGTCGCGTAGATAGTAGGAGCTTGGCATGGGAAAGAGGCTGCTGCTGGTCGAGTCCGACTCGACGCTGTGCCGGCAGTTGGCTCGCTTCCTGACGACCCTTGGGTATCAGGTTGACGCCGTAGACAGCGTCGGCGCGGCCCTGGCGGCGCTCAAGTTCGCCCCCCCCGAGCTCACCCTGCTCGACGCACAGCTCAACGAAGATCCAGCGACGATCGCCTTCGCCACCCGCCAATGCAACGCGAGCCTCATCATCATGGGGCGCCCAGAGCTCGCCGATGCGTTGGTCATCGACATCGGTGTCGAGGTCGCCCCCGATCAAGTGCTGCACAAGCCGTTCTCCGCTCAGAGCCTGTCGACCATGGTCAAAGCGGTGCTCAAGGCGCGCGTCGACAAGTCGGAGGCCGTGCGCCAACGCCTGCAAGAGCGCAGCGAACTCGATGATGAGCTGGGCGCACTGCAGGCTGCCCTGGGCGAGCTGACCGACATGCACGCATCTGCCGGGCCCCGTCCAGTGACGCGATCGCAGATCGAGCCTGCCTCGGAGTCGCCCACGCCGCCCGTGCAGCCCACGCCGCCCGTGCAGCCCACGCCGCCCGTGCAGCCCACGCCGCCCGTGCAGCCCACGCCGCCCGTGCAGCCCACGCCGCC
>JBNMOZ010000430.1:0-5579 GCA_051276005.1 Bradymonadia bacterium
CTCGTTGCCCTCGATCGCGCCGTCTTCATCGACGTTGCAGACGAAGAGCACCGGCTTGAGGGTGATCATGCCAGCCATGCGCAGCGCGTCGGCGGCCTCGGGCTCCCAGTCACGCGAGCGCAGCGGGCGCCCCTCTTCGAGCATCGCCATCGCGGGCTCGAAGACAGCCACCTTCTCGATCGACTCTTTGTCGCCCGAGCGGGCCTTCTTGCGTGCCTTGTCGACCTGGCGCTCGATGCTGTCGAGGTCAGAGAGGACCAGCTCGGTCTCGATGGTGTCGATGTCGCGCAGCGGGTCTACGGAGTCTTCGACATGCGTGACGTCGTCGTCTTCGAAGCACCGCACCACGTGCAAGATCGAGTCGACGTTGCGGATATTGCCCAAGAACTGGTTGCCCAGCCCTTCGCCCTGGCTCGCGCCGCGGACAAGGCCAGCAATGTCGACGATCTCGACGCTCGCTGGGATGACCTTCTGGGTGGGGATGTATCCCTGAATCGCCTTGAGGCGTGGATCGGGCACCGGGACGATGCCGATATTCGGCTCGATGGTGCAAAACGGGTAGTTGGCGCTCGCTGCGCCAGCCGCCGTCAATGCGTTGAAGAGCGTCGATTTGCCCACGTTGGGCAGCCCGACAATGCCGGCCTTCATCCCACCATCTCCAAGCTGAAGTTCAGGATTCACGAATCAAATTCGGGAATCTGGTCTGTCGCGTGGGAAGGTAGAAGAGGGCGAGTCCATTTGCAACCCGGTTGGCTTTGGGTGCCGATCCCCTCGGCATCGCGGTCCCGCTGATGGCGCGCTGGAGTGCTTGGCTGAGCCTGAGGATCACCGCGGCCGCCGGTGCGCACGAATCAATCGCGCAGATCGGCCTCGAAGGCACCCACCTGAGCCTCTTGCGCGGCGGTCTCGATGGAGCCTGGGCGCAGGCGACGAATCAAATCGATCGCATCTTGGGCGGTCGCGCCCTGGGCCACCAACCAGGTCGCCACCAGCGTGCCTGAGCGCCCCAGACCCGCGGTGCAATGCACGGCGACGCGTTGGCCCGCAGCAACCCGATCAGCCACGGCCTCCACGAAAGTGTGCTGCTGCTCAAGGGTCGGCGGTTGGAAGTCAGCGACGGGCAGATGCAGCCCGGGCATGGCCTGCTCGACCAGCCAATGGGGCCGCTCCTCGGTCAGCGAGATGACGAAGTCGATGCGCTGAGCGGCCAGAAACGAGCCGTGTGCAACGCGCGGTCGAGGCATGGCCGCCAACGCGCCCGGCGCGACCCAAGAGAAGCCCTGCATGCGATCGATTCTCATGGCCGGGCTCTCCTCAATCGCCAACTCGGCCAGCAACTCGGGGCTGCACCCCACTGCACAGCACCCCATGACACCGATCACCATCCACGAGAGCAGCGCGCGCATCAGACCTCGATTCCGCCTGTCTTGCTGTAGCGCGTCGTGCGCCGTCGCTGCAATCCGGCCGCGCAATGGCGACTTCGAACGGATGTGAAGGAAAGTTCGCTCCTGGCCATTGCCGGCACTGCGGATACCTCAAGGCGTCACCACATGGAGCACGGCGTCACCACATGGAGATTGCAATGCGCCGCCCTCATTGGGGGCTCTCTACCCTCGTCGCGATGCTCGCAGCCGGCTGCGTCACCGACCCGGAGCCGTCAGAACCACAGATGCAAATGGAGCCAGAGCCCGCGCCCGAGGCGATGCCGGGACCCGAGCCGATGCCCGAGCCCAGAGCCCTGAAGCCATGCCCGAGCCGATGCCCGAGCCGATGCCCGAGCCCGTCCAACCCCCCGAAGACTGGCTGGCGTCGTGTTTTGGCGCCCAACCGGGCGTCGCTGCCGAGGCGTTGGCACTCAAAGGGGCCTCGGCCATGGTCCAGCAAGTGGGCGATAGGGCGCCGAGCATCGTCGGAGGCGACTGGGATGGATGGCAGTTGGCCGCCTTGTCCGCACGGTTTGAGGGATCACACTATTTTCAGGGGTGGGAGGGCGACTTGGTGGCGTTGCAGTCCGATTGCAGCGCCACGCAAGGGGTCGATCCGGGCAACGGCGACCAAGATTTGACCTTGCCCCTCAACGTCGATGAGACGGTACATTTGTTAACCCGTGGCATGAGTCGAATCGGCTCCTTGAGCGTCGGCGAACGCGTCCGGTTGGGTGATGATAGCAGCATCGTCAGGCATGACGGCGGCGTCGAGGCCGGGGCCCATGTCGGCGACATGCATATCCACGCCGAGGGGTGTGTCATCGCAGACGTCGCCTTCGCCGTCCGCATCGGCGTCGAGTTGATCGGGGTTGGCGATGAGTGGGCAGCTGTCTGGTCGGCAGTCATCGGGCGGGACGCAACTCTCGGCGTCATCGAGCACGCCATCGTTGTCGTCATCGGTGTCGTCATCGGTGTCGCAGCGGTCGCCTTCGCCGTCGCCATCGGTATCGAGTTGATCGTCGTTTGGCGTGCGTGGGCAGTTGTCGTTTACGTCAGTTCGCGCGTCGTTGTCGTCATTGCCGTCGCAGGCGTCGTCGCACAGATCGCCCTGGTCATCTTCGTCGAGGTCGGCCTGATCATCATTGGACACGTCGGGGCAGTTGTCGGTCGCGTCTGGGTGTCGATCACCGTCGCCGTTGGCCTGGCATACGTCACCCATCCCATCGCGACCCACGCGGTCTAACTGGTCGGCGTTGGCGACGAAGGGGGCCAATCAAACGAAGCGTTTCGCGCCCCGCACGCCATCCGACGCGTCGTCCTCGCCGACCTGATACTTCGCATCGAGCAGCCCATTGATCCGATCCATCACCACCGCCGTGATCGCCTCAAACGCCGGCCGATGCGCGTCGGCGCTGGGCGTGAACGGCTCAAACGCCTCTGTGACGCGATGTGGCGCCAGCTCGGGGTGGTCCACCGCCAAAGGCTGACCGATGCGATAGACGATGCGTCCACCCTTCGCGAAGGGTGATCCGCCCGGATACACCGTGTCACTGCCATTGCACCCCACCGGTACGATCGTCGCGCCCAGATGCTGAGAGAGCTGTGCGAGCCCGACGCGGCCCTTTGAGAGGCGCGTCGATCGGGTGCCTTCAGGGAAGATGATGATGTTGCAGCCGATATCGAGCGCCTGCCGGTTGAGGTCGACGACGGCGGCCATCATGTCGGCGTACAACCGCTCAAGGCTCGCGCGCCATGCGTCAGCGCCGCCTTGGCTCTTCAAGAACGCGTGCACCGCACCCGACGCGTCATCGGGCAAGACGCCGGTGTCTGCCAGCGTGCGCAGCGTGCGATAGCTGTCGCCTTCAGGCAGGCGTCCCGTCGCCTGTCGCATCTGAACGGTGATCAGATAGCCCTTCGAGGGCACCGGGATGTTGTTGCACTGATCCATGAACCAGCCCATCGCGGGGTTCTCATAGTACTTGCCCTTCACCCAGGTGCAGGTCATGGGCAGGCCCTCGCGATAGGTCGCGTACTGAAACGGCCAGTAGTTGTAGCGATCGGTGTGGTTCATCGCGAAGATGACGGGCGTGCGGGGCAGGTTCTCCAACCCCTCCAGGGTGATGCGCGTGCGTCTTGGCAGGCGGTAGTCCCAGCGCAGCACCAGGTTGGCCATCATCGTCTGGCCCATTGAGCGCCGATGCAGGCGGACTTTCTTCAGGCGTTCGAGGGTCAGCATGGCAGGCTCCGGGTAGGCGACGACGCGTAAGGAATGCAACGCCAGCGCGCGCCGGAAATCAAGCGGGCGAATCATGTTAGGCTGCGCCATCGCGAGTGGAGGCGATCGATGCGTCAAACGTTGAGTTGGGGATCGTTGGGTTGTGCTCTGGCGAGCGGCCTGCTGGCGGCGTGCGCTGCCGTGGGTACGCTGCAAGAGAATGACGCAGGCATGGGGCCCGGCGAGGCTGAGCCGCTCGACTGCGCGCGCTCGCCCGCAGAGACGGCGGCCGGTCAATGTGTGGGCACGGTGCTGAGCTACTGCGTGACCGGCGAGTTGAACACGGTTGACTGCGCAGTGGTGGGCGCCGTGTGTGGACTTGAGCCGGCCACCCAGGTCTTTGCCTGTCGTCAGCCGATGACGGAGCCACAGCCAGGCGTGCCCGAGCCGGGTACGCCGCCGGAGCCCGCGCCTGGAGCTGAGCCCGAGCCGAGCCCGCAGCCCGAACCGCAGGCGCCAGCGGGTCTGCCGTGCGACGCCGACCCCGACGGCACCGAGTGTGACGGCGACACGATCATCATCTGCCGCGACGGTGAGCCCAGCGGCCGGACCGATTGCGCCGCGAACGGCCTGAGCTGCGGGCCGGTGCCTTCAGGCGGCGTTGGCTGTGTCGCAGACGGCGACCCGGGCGGCGGGCCGGTGCCCGAGCCCGAAGCCCCGATGCCCCCCGGCGGCGACGGCATCTGCGGTGGTCGAGACGGCGGCGCGCGCTGCGATGGCGACACCGTCGTGCAATGTCGCGGCGGGCAAGAGGACAGCCGGTTCGACTGCACGTCCAACGGCCAGACCTGCCAGATCTTCGACAACACCTGGGCCGGCTGCGAGGGGGAGAACCAAAACCCCAACGTGCCCAACCCCGAGCCCGAGCCGCCCGGCGAGCCCTGCACGGCCGAGAACTTCTTCGGTCGCTGCGTCGGCAACGTGCTCGAAGGCTGCAACCTGATCGACATGGAGGTCTTCCGCATCGACTGCACCATCCTGGGTGCGACCTGCCGTCAGCAGGATGGACTCTTCGGCTGCTGGTAGTCGTCCGCTTGCCGAGCGCGGCGTCGACCTGATACGCCCAAGGGCCAACCCCGACGAGAGCCACGCCATGACCTCACCCAAGACGTCCACGCCTCGGTATATCCGCAAGGACGAGTACGATTCGGCCGCCGTCGCTGAATTGGCCACCCACTACCGGGCCATCCTCGAAGGGTGTGGCGAAGACCCGACCCGCGAGGGTCTCGTCAAGACGCCCGAGCGCGCGGCGAAGGCGATGGCGTTTCTGACGTCGGGTGCCGATCAAGATCCGCGCGCGATCCTTGAGGGCGCGCTCTTCGAGGAGAGCTACAGCGAGATGGTGCTCGTGCGCGACATCGAGCTGTACTCGCTGTGTGAGCATCACCTGCTGCCGTTCTTCGGCAAGGCGCATGTGGCCTACATCCCCAACGGCCGAATCGTGGGTCTCAGCAAAATTCCACGGGTGATCGACGTCTTCGCGCGCCGCCTGCAGGTGCAGGAGCGTCTGACGCTCCAAGTGCGCGATTGCATTCAGGAGACTTTGGGCGCAGCGGGGGTGGCGGTGATCATCGAGGCGCAGCACTTGTGCATGCAGATGCGCGGGGTGCAGAAGCAGCGATCCACCACGACGACGTCAGCGTTTACGGGGGTGTTCTTGGACGATCACAAGACCCGCGAAGAGTTCATGGCGCTGGTGCGGCCGTCGCGGGGGTGAGGTGGGCGTGTTGGGCAGGTGAAGAGGGCTGGGGCGCTACTGAGGCTGGCCGCCACTGAGGCTGGCCGCTACTGAGGCTGGCCGCTCCTGAGGCTGGCCGCTACTGAGGCTGGCCGCCACTGAGCCAGTCTACCGGCAGAACCGCACGTACTCGTAGTCG
>JBNMOZ010000431.1:0-5568 GCA_051276005.1 Bradymonadia bacterium
GAGTCCGGTAACCTGTCACCCTGAAGGACGGCTCCACGAACGACAGCGTTCGGCAGAGGAGCGATGAGGCCCCAGAACTATTCGGCTCGGGCTGACAGTCATCTTCGGCTCTTTCCGATTCCTTTGGCGGGGCGCCACCTGGGATGCTGTCGTTCGCAAGGAGGCGTCATGCAAACTCGACCCGCTCAAACTCGCTCTCACACCCGTCTGGTCTTCGCCGCTGGGTGCACCGCGCTGCTCTTGGGGTGCATCTCAACCAACACGGGGGAGGCACTCTTTGACGATGCTTCGGCAGGTGACGCCGAAGCGACCGATGCTCAGCCACCCCCTCAAGCCGACGCCGGGCCGCCCGCCGATGCGCAGCCTTCTCAAGTCGACGCAGAGGCGCCCGCCGATGCGCAGCCCTCTGACGTCGACTCAGAGCCGCCCGCTGACGCGCAGCCGCCTCCAATGGACGCCGAGCCGCCCGCCGATGCGCAGCCCTTTGAAGGCAACCCGGGCTCCCACCCACAAAGCTGTGGCGCGCCAGACCAAGAGTTGGAGCCCGTCGACTGCACCGAGCAGGGCGATGTCGACGCCGTCTGCGTATTCTCGAATCACTGTCTCTGCTCGGACGGGTTCGTCTGCGCAGGCGAAGCTGTCGGCGGCGAATGCGAGGCCGGGGCGATCTGTGTTCCCGAATAGCTGCGTCACCTCAACAGCTGCGTCACCTCAACAGCTACGCCACCTACTGACAGGCAACAAACCGAGTCGTGTAGACGATGTCGTCGCGATCGGCGAGCCCGCGCAGCGCGATCGTCAAGGTGTTGCCTGCGCGCCAGACCGCGTTGATGTCGCCGCCCGGCGGTGAGAACCCAAACGCCGCCCGCGACTGCCCGTATCCCGTGTTCAACGCCCAGGACTCCAGCGGCGCCAGCGCTGCCCCATTCAACGCGCCCTCGATCACGAACCCAGCCGCCGGGCGAACGCCATAAAATGCGATGTGAAAGCGCCCCTTCGCGGCCCGCGCTGGCATGACGCCCGGCGACGGCCAGGCCACGAAGTCGTTCTCATGGCGGGCGCTGCGCGAGAAGGCATACATGCAGCCAAACCCGCCCTTGTAGCCGAACGCGGTCTCGCCCATACCGGGGTTGAAGATCCAGCGGCGGTGGCCCAACTCGGCGTTGCCGGCGCCGGGATCGGTCACATACAGGTCGACCGAGTTCGCCAACCCACCGCCGCCCGACAGGTTGCTGCTGCCGGCGCCCTGGTTGGCCTCGGCCGTGTAGCAGGCCATGTCGGCCGTGAGGCTGTGGCTGAGGCGCCCGATGGCCGCGAGGACCGTCGCGCAGGCCTGCTGAACGGGCACCCGCGCGGCGTCCAAGGCGACGGGCGCGAGGCCGGCCTGCCATCGATACAAGTTGGTGCGTCGAATCGCGTTGGACTGCGCCGCGTCGGGCACGGCGCCCGGGTCGCAATCGCCGCCACCGCCGGCCTGCCAGTCTGCGCCCTGAGTGGGTACATGCTCCTGCGCCCAGTGCGCGCAGACCTCGGCCTCAGTTCGGCGCTCAAGGGGCGTCATCGGCTCGGGCACGCAGGCCCCACCTTCGTCGATGAATCCGAGCTGGCAAACACACACGCCCGCCTGACAGGCCGAGTTGGGGCCGCATTGAACGCCGCTGCAGGGATCGGGATCAGGCTCAGGCTCTGGCTGGGCTTCAGGCTGCGGCTCGGGTTGGGGGGCTTCGGGCTCGGGTTGCGCCCCCGGCTCAGGCTCCGGTTGGGCCTCCGGCGCAGGCTCTGGTTCGGGGCGCGGCTCGGGCTCCGACGCATCTGGGGGGCCTGCATCCAGACCGCCATCGGCGACCGTCGCGTCCAAGATCACGATCGGTGGCGCGATCACCAGCGGCTCGCCGGTGGAGAGGCTGCCGGCCTCGCAACCAAGGACGGCACAACCAAGAATGACGAACGCGAAGACGACGGGGGCGCGATACTGCATGGCGTCAGCGTACCTGAGTTGACGTGCTGAGTTCGCACGAAGCCGACGAGCCGAGTATCCTCCGAGGCCATCATATTGGAGGATCGATTGCGGCGTCTGCTCGCGCTCACAATCTACTGCACCGCCGCCCTGGCGCACGCTCAGCCCGCGCCGGCCCCAGACGATGCTGCGCTTGACGACGCTGCGCTTGGCGAAGCAGCGCTCACGCTGACGCAGGTCGTGCGCCAGGCCGTCAGCGCTGATCCGCGGGCCCAGGCCGCCGGCGTGCGCCTGTCTGAGCTGCAATCGAGCGCGTTCGCCGCCCAAGGGGCCTTCGATCTCGTGGGCGATCTGAGCATCGACGCGACCTCGGAGCGGCTGACGGCCCGCGACGAGACCGGCCGTAAGATCCCCCTCGACACCACCCGCGTCACCGTCGACGCGAGCATCATCCAACCGCTCGTCTGGGGCACGCAGCTGAGCGCCGGGTGGACCAACCGCTTCACCGAGACCGACAACCCGTTTCGCAACTGCGTACCGGGCGTCGCCAGCGACCAGTGCTTCGAGAGCCGCCTGTCGCTCAGCATCATGCAGCCCCTGTTGCGCGGCCGAGGCCGGGCCATCAACGAGATCGCGGCGACGCGCGTCGACGCCGAATCGCGGGTCGCGCGTGCGCAGCAGGTCGCCACCGTCGCGGGCCTGATCGAGCAGGTGGTGATCACCTGCGCCGAGTTGGCGTTCGCCGAGGGCGAGGTCGCCATTCAAACCCGGGCGTTGGCCCTGGCCGAAGCCCAGCGCGACTTCAGCCGCAAGCAAATTCGCGGGCGGCGCATGGCCCCGGTCGAGATCGCGGTGGTAGAGCAGGCGGTCGCCGAGCGCGCCCAGAGCGTGTTTGTCGCCGAGCAACGGGTCGCCGAGCGCAGCGCAGAGTTGGCGTTGCGACTGGGCCAAGACGCGCTGCCGCCGATCGCGCTGCCGCCCCCCGAGGGCTGGGCCGATGACGCACCGACCACCCGCGCTCGGGTCGCCGCGGCGCACCCCGAGCTGCAGGTCGCCGAGGCCCGCCTCGAAGCGCAGCGCCAAGAGATGGTCGTGCGGACTGACGCGGTGCGGCCGCAGCTGGACGTGTCGGTCGTGGCCGCGCAGACCGGCATCGACGAAGACATCTCGGGCGCCGTCGCCGCGCTGCCCGACAACGAAGGCAGCTTCTACGGCGCCACCCTGGCCTTCCGGTTTCCCTTCGCCAACCGCCGCGCTGAAGGCGAGCTGGCCGCCGCCCGCCGCGCCGTCGATCGCGCTGGGCTGGAGCGCGACGGGCAAGCCCGCGACGTGCGCCTCGCCGCCGACGCTGCCGTGCGTGCTTTGCGCACCGCAGAGCAAGCCGAGCGCCTCGCCGCCCGGGTCGTGGAGCTGTCGGAGCGATCCCTCGACGCCGAACAAAAGCGCCTCAAGCTCGGGCGGGCCACCAACCTCGATGTCTTGCGGGTGCAACAGCAGGTCGCGGCGGCCGCTCTGAGCGTCGTACGCGCCCAGACGGACGCCCGAATCGCCCGCGCGCGCCTCGACCGTCTGACCGGCGTCAGCCTGGCCCGATTTGGCATCGACTTATGAGAGCGACCCGGCCGCGTCGACAGCCGTCGCCAAATGCGGGCGGCCGGTGTATCGTACTTTGGGCGTCGCTCCAAGAGACGACGGCCATCCTGGAAAACGTGGCAGGAGCGATCAATGACGAGCGAGACCTTCGAGTTGGACATCGACCGTGAGTTGGTCAGCCTGGATGGCGAATGGCTCTCCGTCGACGACCTGTCGGCCCGTATCCGCGAGAAGGTCGCGGCCGGCGATTTCAAGGTCGCGCGCCTCTCGTTGGCCCACGAGCGCCTCAAAGAGGCCCTCGACAGCGTCAAGACCATCGAGCTGCGGGTCACGCCCGAGCTGTACGAGGCCTTCGCACGCATCGCCGATCACGAAGAGCAACCGGTCAGCATGGCCTTCCGTCGCGCGCTGGTGCATTACCTCGCCAGCGAAGACGCCACCCGGCGCCTGTATCGCGCCCGCGCTGCCCTGTCGGTCGACGAGTAGTCCGCCCCGGTTCGATCTTGCCCGGTTGAGTCTGACCGCGCCCCGTCCCCGTGACGTGCGCTCATGAGCCTGCCCGCCCTCGCCGTTCGACGACCGATATCGGTCTTGATGAGCCTCTTGGCGCTCATCGTCGTCGGGATCATTGCGTGGCGCCTCATCCCCGTACAGCTGCTGCCCAGCGGGTTCTCACGCCCGGTCATGTGGGTCGGTGTGCCGACGCTGCCCACGGCCCCCGCCGACAACGAGCGGGCGGTCGCCGAACCCATCGAAGACCTGCTCGCGACGATGCCCGACCTCGAGTCGTTGCGGACCATCGTGCGCAGCGACCGCGTCACCTTCCGCGTCGAGATGCGGTCAGACGCCGACTCCGGCACGACCTATGCGCAGCTGCGCGATCGCCTCGACCGGGCGGCGCCCAACCTGCCCGAGGGCACCCAGCAGGCGTGGATTTGGCGGCATAACCCCAACGACGATCCGGTGATGATCGTCGGCGTGACCTATCCACCCGGCGCGTCCGACGCCTATGAGACGGTGCGCGACGCGCTGGCCCGCAACACCGAGCGCCTGCCCGGCGTCAGCTCGGTGGGCATCAATGGGCTCGAAGCCCGCGAGATCCACATCGAGATCGACGATCGCGCCTCGCGAGCTGCCGGCGTCGACACCGCGGCCTTGGTGCAGCGCCTTCAGCGCGACAACTTCACGATGGCCCTGGGCACCCTCGACACAAGCGGCGACGCCCGAGCGCTCAGCGAAGCGTCGGGTACGCCCGCTCAATCAAGAAGACTGCCCGGCCAGCGCATCCGCGTGCGCGCCGTCTCGCGGTTCACCGACCTCGAAGCCATCCGCGCCCTGCCCGTGCGCGACGGCCTGCCCCTGGGCGACATCGCCCGCGTCGACTTCTGGACCAACCCTGAACCGCCCATTCATAGGGTCGATGGCAAGCCGTCGGTTTCGTTGATGATCTACAAAGAAGCGTCGGCCAATACCGTCGGCATGACGCAGCGCGTGCAGGCCGACATCGAGGCGGCGCTGCGCGACGATCCGCGGCTCGAGGGCTACGCCGCGCGCACCTTCTTCGACCAGGGCGAGTACATCACCTCGTCTATCGATCAGCTGCAGGTCTCGGCCTTGTTTGGCGGGGCTTTGGCGGTCGTGATCCTGATGCTCTTCCTGCGCACGCTGGGCATGACCTTGCTCGTCACGCTGGCGATCCCGCTGTGTCTGCTGGCGACGATCCTGACCCTGTACTTCACCGGCGACTCGCTCAACGTGCTCTCGATGATGGGGCTGATGCTGTCGGTGGGCATGGTGATCGACAACGCGATCGTCGTGCTCGAGAACATCGATCGAAGGCGCCGCCTCGGCCAGCCGCCCAAGGTCGCCGCCGTCGAAGGCGCCCGTGAGGTCGCGCTGGCGATCACGTTGGCCACCCTCACCACGCTGGTCGTCTTCTTGCCGATGATCCTGCTGGGCGAGAACCCGATGCTGGCGTTCTACATGGGCAAGATTGGCTTCCCGGTGTGCTACGGGCT
>JBNMOZ010000432.1:0-5568 GCA_051276005.1 Bradymonadia bacterium
GCACAATTGATGCGGACTATCGAGGCGAACTGAAGGTCATCTTGATCAACCTGGGCCAGGCGCCGATCGTCTTGGCGCGCGGCGAGAGGATCGCCCAGCTTATCATCGCCGCGGTGGCGCAAATGATGCCTCGGTGGGTCGCGGTGCTCGACGCCACCCCCCGAGGCATCCAGGGCTTCGGGCACACCGGCCAATAGTCTCCGCTCGATCTGCGTATTGCGGGCGACGCTGCTGAATGCTAGTGAACGCAGTCCCCTAGACCGACCGCGGCCAAGGGTGAAGGCGCTGCCGTCCGCATTCTTGAGAATGTTTGGGCGTCGCGCGTATCGAACGCGAGTACGCATGGCGCGACGAGGACGCATGTCTAACCCCCCAGGAACGCAGAACTGTCCAGCCGCCAGCCGCCGGGCGCTCGCCCAGCGCGTGGTCCAGCCGCTCTGCCAGGCAGGTGGCCGTTGATCTGCTTTCGCTGTGGCAGCGAGGTGCCCGACGACAGCCCGCAATGTCCCAACTGCGGGCAACGATTCGGGAATAATCGTCGCAAGTTCACCGCGACGACGACGTCGTTTCGGGCCCTTGAGAAGCGCCGAGCGCGGGCCGCAAGGGCGACAGACGAGTTGCCCTTCGTTGTCGGCGACGTCATCAACGGGCGCTACGAGATCCGTGATCTGATCGGCCGGGGCCCGCTGGGCGTCATCTACCGTGTGCTCGATCAAGAGATCGAGCTCGACGTCGCGCTGAAGGTCATGCACGCCGAGGTGCTGCCCGATGATACCGCGCGGGCGAACTTTGCAGACTCAGTGCGCCGCATGCGCAAGCTGTCGCAGCAGAACATCGTGCGCCTGTACGAGCACGATGAGGCCAAGGGCCGCGCGTTTTATACGATGCAGCTGCTTGAGGGCCTCACCCTGCGCAAGGTGATGGGGCTGCGGCGCGAGAAGGAACAGCGGTTCTCGGTCCGCGAGGTCGAACCGATCTTCAACCAGATCACGATGGCGCTTGGACACGCCCACCGCCACACGGCCCATGGCGATCTCAAGCCTGAGAACATCCTGATCCTGCCGGACGTGCTCAAGCTTACTGACTTTGGCGCCTACGATGCCGTGCCGCGTGCACGCTTCGTCGAGGCCCAGACCAAAGCAAAACGCGCCCATTATCTCGCGCCTGAGACCGTCGCTGGTGAGGCCGTTGGCGCCCCGGCCGACATCTACAGCCTGGGCGCTCTACTTTATGAGTTGCTGTCGGGCCAGCCGTTCGCGGCCGACGCGTTACCAGTCTCCAAGGTCCTCGAGCAGCCCGAAGAGGCGCGGCCGGGTGGCATCGATCGCATCATCTCGCAAGCGACGGCGAAGAGCCCTGGCGCGCGCTATGAGAGCGCCGAGGTCTTCAGCGAGGCGCTGGGCACGTATATCGACGCGCGCGAGTTGGTGTCCGTCGATATTCGGGCCGGCATGCTGCTGCCCGAGGACATCACTCGGAAGTTTCAGGCGCCCAAGGAGCTGCAGGACGACGATCTGCCGACCGGCGAATTCGACAGCTCTGATGTCATGGTCGGGCGCAGCCTGCCTGGCTCGCTGCCGGTCAGTGTGGCCGCAGCAGCGGCGGGTTTGCCCGAGTTGCCGATCACGTCGGCTGAAGAGTCCTATGTCGAGGCCCTCGATTCGACAGATATCGAGTCGATGCTCGAGTCTTCGCAGTCGCTGGATTTGTCGGTGGAGGTACCGCTCGAAGAGGACAAGCCGGCCTTCGGCGCGGGTGTCGCTCCGCCGCCGTTGATGGATCCGCCCCCCGAGCGCCTTCGTTTGCCCCCGCCTGACGCGCCCGCACCAGAGGCCGAACACACATTGCCGTTGGTCGACAACGCGCCCACCGGCGGTGGACCGTGGTTTCTGCGATCTAACGTGGGCTTCGTGCTTTCCATCATGCTCGTCGTTGGCGTGGCGTTCTTCATCGCGCTGCGGATGCTGGACGATGATGACGATTCGGATTTGACCAGCCCGCCTGTCGTCCGGGTCGAAGGCACCGCGACGCAGTCTGCTGAAGCGGCGCCAGAGACGGTCTCGGCAATGCCCGACACCGTCACTGCGGTGCCGGCATCGCTCGCGCTTGTGGGCGCGGCACCGTCGACCGTCGAGTCTGCGGCGCCAGTCAGCATCGCCAACGCTCCAGCAACACAGGCTGCGGCAACACAGGCCCCGCGAACGCCGTCGACCGACGCGCCCAAGGCACGGCCTGAGGCACCCAAGACGGTCGCCGCGCGCGCACCGAAGACCGAGGCGCGCGCCGCCCGGACGGACGCACCCGCTGCACCGCGAACGAGCCCTGCCAAGCCGGCCGCGCCCGTGTCGATTGCGGCGCTCGCTGCGCCCAAGACCCAGCCGGCGGCGCCCAAGACCAGCGCGCCGAAGACCCAGCCGCCAGCGGCGCCGCAGACCAAGGCGCCGCGCTCTGAGGCTGCCGACTCTGGCGACGTTTTGAAGTGTCCTTCCGGCCAGTTGATGATTCGGACGGCGCGCTTCCCCAAGGGCACCGTCAAGCGCGGTAAGATCACGGGCGCTGGGGTCGCGATGGCGCGCGACGGCAAGGCGTACTGCATCGACAAGTATGAGTTCCCCGGGCGTGGTCAGCGCCCACGCACGTCGGTCACGCACACCGCGGCATCGGGCGCCTGCAAAGCCAAGGGCCGGCGCTTGTGCACCGACCGCGAATGGCTGCGTGCCTGTGTGGGGCGGGGCGGGGCGTCGTTCCCGTATGGTCGCGCTTTCGATGGCCGCAAGTGCAACACCGAGGATGCTGAGGGCGATGAGCGCTCGCTCGCGTCGGCTGGCAGCTTCCGCAAGTGCCGCAGCGCAGTGGGCGCATTCGACATGAGCGGAAACGCCGCCGAGTGGACGGCCGATCAGACCGTGCGTGGCGGGAACTACGCCTCGGCCGACGAAGACGCGGCCTGCCGCAGCGGCGGTCGGCGCTCGGCCCGCAGCGCGCGCGCGTCCATTGGCTTTCGGTGCTGCTCCGACTTCACTCCCTGATCGGCGCGCGCACCGTTGTCGCGATCCTTTGGCTGGTCGGCGGATGCCTCTCGGGGCGCAGCGCGCGCGCGAACGCTGACTACAGTCTGCTGTGTGCGCCTTGTCATGGCGATGTTGGGCGCGGTGATGGGCCGGCTGCAGACCTGATGTGGCCGCGCCCCGCCAATCTGACGGGGCCTCTCAAGCTCGGTGCGGTCAAGCGCTCGATCGTGGGCGGCGTACCCGGCACGCTCATGCCGGCCTTCAACACTCTGTCAGGACCCAGGCTCGAAGCGCTGGTCACCTTCGTGGCCACGCTGGGCCCCAAAGTGGCGCCCGCGGTGATCGCGCCTCCGCGTCCGGCGCTGCTGCCTGATGCGCGAGTCGGGGCGACGCTGTGGACAACGCAGGGCTGCGCCGCCTGTCATGCAGGGTCGGCGCTGGATCTCGCAGAGCTGGCTGATCTCTTTGATGTCTTCACGCGGCCTCTCAAGGGCGGCGACGCGCTTGAAGACCTGTTCATCACCATCAGCCAGGGGCGGCCCGGCACGCCGATGCGGGCGCGGCCCGACTTGAGCGTTGAGGATCGCTGGGCGCTGGCGGTCTATATTCGATCACGCCGACAGACGATCGATGCGACGCTGCGGCTGCCCCCAGCGGGCGCAAATTCGGTCTCCCAAGACCGGCTTTGGGCGAGCATCCCAACCCCAGCCTTGTCGAGCCCGCTGCCGATTCTACAGAGCCGTCGCGCCGCACAATGTGGGCGATGTCATCCCAAGACGCACGCCGAGTGGTCCGCGAGTCGCCACGCGATGGCGACGGGACCGGGCCTCGTTGGTCAGTACCCCGGCCAGCCGCCGACGTTCGCACGGGGCTGCGATCGGTGCCACGCGCCGCAGGCGCAGGGGCCGTCCGACTCGGCGCACGCAGACGGCGTCAGCTGTGTCGGCTGTCACGTGCGAGGGGCGGGCAAGCTGGCGGTCGACGCCGGGCGTGATGGGCGAGGGCCGCCGGGTATACCGCTGCGCGTGGAGCCGCGTTTGGCGCGCAGCGACTTCTGCATGCCGTGCCACAATCTGCCGTTGTCGGCCGCCGTCGCTGGCCGCCCATTGCTCGACACGTGGCGCGAATGGGCCCAAAGCCCGTACCTGCCGGCCGGCGTGCAATGTCAGACCTGTCATCTCGGGCAAGGTGATCATCGCATGGTCGGTGCGCATGACCCCGATACGGTGCGGCGCGCCGTCGAGGTGCGGGTCGACCAGCCGCGCGTAGACGGGGACGCTGTCGTCATGACCGTCCGGATTCGCAATATCGGGGCCGGTCATCACTTCCCAACGACGGCCACGCCGCGGGCGGTGTTGCGGGTGCGCCAGATCAGAGGCACGCGGCGGTTGAACGAGACCAGCCGGCTCTGGGCCATCGGTCGCACGGTGGCGCATGACGCGCAGGGCTGGCGCGAGATCGAGGATACGCGCATCCCAGCCGGCGACACCTTGACGCGCACGTATCGCGTCGCGCTCGCAGACGGCGTCGACGCCATCGAAGCTGACGTGCACTTCTTTCCAGACTGGTTCTATACGCGCATCTTTCGCGGTCAGCTGATGCGCAATGACCTCGCCACGGGCCCCCGCGCAGCCTTCGAGCAGGCGCTCGCGGACGGGCAGGGCAGCGTCATTCGCGTCGATTGGCAGGTGCAGCCGATTTTGCGCTGACCGGGATCACTTTGGGCGTCGGCGCAGGGCGGCGCTGGTCGAAAGCGGCGCGATCTTTGGGTGGCAGTAGCCTTCGAGCCGCCTCAACCCGGCCGGTCGTCGGTGGGCCACTCGCCAGCGCGAGCAGACGATGTCGGAGCGCGCAGCCTTGGTCGGCCAAAGTCTCGCAGGCCTGGGCGAGCTGGTCGTGCAGGCTCGGGTCGAAGCGCAAGACATCGTCGACCAGCGCAATCAGCGGCCGATCGCCCTGACGCAGCCCTCGAAAGACGGCGCGCATCGCGAGCGCATCGGTGCGGGCCTCGATCAGGTTCGGTGCATGAAAGTAGGCGTCGAGGCCCCTTTGAACCCGCGCCATCGCTGCCTCAACCGCGTGAACATCGGCTTTGGAGTCGAGAGGCTGGCGGGCAACGAGCACATCGGCCGCGGCGCGGGTTTGAGACACCAGCGACACCGACAGCGCAGGCGGCGCAGCGAACGCGGCCCCCAAGAGGCAGAGTTGAGCTATGATCATGCGGTGAAACGACACGGTCCGACAATACTGTACGCATGGCTGCTGTGCACGGCGCTTGGTGTGGGGCTCGCCCATGCCGACGCGGTTCGCCTCACCGTCGAGGGCCCCGGCGTGCCGTATGCACAAGCCGAATACGTCGTCGCCGAGAAGCGCGGCACGGTCGTCGCCGAGTCGAACAAACGTTTCGCGGAGCGGTTCGGGCGCCAGGAGCTGGTCGCCGTTCTCACGCGCGCCGATTTGGATGCGCTGCTCGATGCGCTCAAGCGCGATGGGGTCTGGTCGCTGCGCACCCGGCGAGCGGCGCGTCGGCAGACCCGCTGGACAATCGTGATCACCC
>JBNMOZ010000433.1:0-5564 GCA_051276005.1 Bradymonadia bacterium
TCCCTCGTCGACAGGGTGTTCACGGCATGCCGCCGACAGAATGTACGACCCTCACAAGGAGCCTCAAATGGCCACGCAGACCCAGCAGTACCTGTGCCTGATCTACTCCAACGAAGCCAACCGCGCGGCGCAGACGCCCGAAGAGGGCGCCGCGAATATGGCGGCCTATCACGCGTTTACGCAGTCGATCGTCAAGTCGGGCAACTTTGTGGCGGGCGACGCGCTGCAACCGACCGCGACGGCCACCTCGGTGCGCATTCGTAGCGGCGAGACGCTCATCACCGACGGGCCGTTCGCCGAGACCAAGGAGCAGCTGGGCGGCTACTACTTGATCAAAGCCGCCGACCTGGACGAGGCCCTGGCCATCGCGGCGCGCATCCCCACCGTCGAGCACGGCACCATCGAGGTGCGGCCGCTGTTTAGCTACAACAGCTGACGACCGCGAGAGCTGAAGCGCCAATCCGGCGACGTCAGCTTCCTGCCAGCGCGCTCGCGGGCGGCGGGCCGACATAGCCCGTGATGCGGGCCGACAACGCCAGCTCATCGCCCACGTACGCCGTGCCCTCCGCGACCACGAGCGAGAGGCGCTTCTTGACCACCGTGATGGTGAAGCGCACCACCTCACCGGGCGTGACGGGGCGCCGAATGCGACAGCGATCGACGCCCGTGAGCATCACCGTCTGCCCCGGGGTCTCAAGCAGCGCGGCGTAGCCGAGGGTCTGGGCGAGGGCCTCGATCAGGATCACGCCAGGCACGATGGGCATGCCGGGAAAGTGTCCGGCGAAGAACGGCTCATCGGGGGCGAACATGCGCTCGGCGACGACCCGTTCAGGGCCGCACTCCAGGCATCGGTCGAGGAAGAGGAAGGGGGGACGATGCGGCAGGACGGCCGCCGGAGAGGGCAGTGCAGACATACCCGCACTGTACTATTCGAGATCGAGAAACCACAGCCGCAGGCGCTCGATCTCATGCGCAGGCCACGCATTCCTGAGCGGCATCTGCCGTCCGCGGCCGCCGTTCGCGACCTGGGTGCCCGCGATCTTATGATAGAGGTAGCTGTTTTGCGGATCGCCCGGGGTGATCATCGCCATGTTGGCGCCATTGGCCGGCACCCCGCGGGACTGCGCCACAAAGTCGGCCCCCAGATCGAAGTTGCCGTTGCCGCCGTGGCAACCGGCACACTCCACGTTGAGGCGGCTCTGCAAGACCTCCGTGGTGTATGCGATGCCCTCGTCCGAGAGCCCGTCACAGTCCTGGTCTTCGCCGTCGTCGATCTCGTCGACTGGGTCGCCGGGGGTGCAGTTGTTGTTGGCGACGCCCCCGATGCAGGTCGCCTCGCCCGCCGCGGCGCACAGGCCCTCACCACAGGCAGTCGGGCCGCCCGCGAAGTCCTCGTCGACCTCGCCGTCGCAGTCATTGTCGACGCCGTCGCACGCGTCGCCGGCCGCCGGTTGCCCAGCCACGCAGCTGTCGACCTCGTTGCCGTTGTTGCAGGCCAAAGCGCCGTCGCGGGCGCAGGCGCCGACCCCGCAGGCGGTCGCTTGCGCGGCGAAGTCTTCGTCGGTCGAGCCGTCACAGTCGGCGTCGAGGTTGTCACACAGGTCGACGGCCGTCGGGAGCACCTCGCCCGCGCATCCTGAGACGGCGCCGGCATCGCAGGTGCGCGCACCTGCGCGGCAGGCGCCCACGTTGATGGTCGCCGGATCGGCCGAGTAGCAGGCCTCGTCAAAGCCATCGACCTCGCCGTCGCAGTCATCGTCGACGTCGTTGCACAGCTCTTCAACGGGCCCGACCGCGCCTTCGCATTCACCCAACCGATTGTCTACGCATTGCTGCTCGCCCTCTTCACAGGCGCCCTCACTGTCACCACAGAGCCGCGTCGTGCCGGCCGCGCACTCGCAGCCTTCGTCGGCTGCGCCGTCGCAATCATTGTCGAAGCCGTCGTCGCACTCATCGACATTGGTCGGCCCGCGATCACCCACGCAGCCGGCATACGCCCCGTCGACGCAGGCCCGCATGCCACCTTGGCAAACGCCAACGCCCTCGGTGCCCGCCGGGCCCTCGTAACAGGGCTCGGTGGGCAGCGCCTCGTCGGTGTCGCCATCACAGTCGTCGTCCAAGCCATTGCACAGCTCGTCGACGGGGGTGCAGACCGGCGCCATGTCAGGCTCGATGCCCATGTCGACGGTCGCCATGTCAGGCTCCGTCGCCATATCGGGCGCGGCGGCCATGTCGGGCGCCACCGCCATATCAACCTCGCCGCCTTCACCCCCCGCTCCACCTTCGCCGCCTTCGCCACCGGCGCCGACGGCCATGTCGGCCGCGACGAGGCCCGGCCCTTCGGGCGCGCCCTCCTCGCAACCGATGGCCAAAACGGCGAGCAGACATGCCCCAAGATGACGCTTCATTGATTTCCCCCCGGATGATCGCAGGTCTGCATGTTCGCGGACGGAGGCGGCCGGGGCAATGGCGGTGATGGTGTTCTAAGGGGGTTTAAGGACGGGGGCCGCCGACGTTGAGAGCGGCCGGGCGCTTGCAGCCGGGCGCTTGCAGCCGGGCGCTTGCAGCCGGGCGCTTGCAGCCGGGCGCTTGCAGCCGGGCGCTTGCAGCCGGGCGCTTGCAGCCGGGCGCTTAGAACCGGCCACCCAAGGCCGCGCCGTCGGGCACCGGCACCAGGCCCACCGACGGGGCGCTGTTTGGATCGTCGAACAGCAGCAACGCCGCGCCGGTCGCCAACGCGATGCCGCCGCCGATCCACAGCGCCTGGCTGCCCAACCCGTAGTTGTCGACGTCTCTCGCTGCCCGCGCCTTCGCGTTGAGCACCTGCAGCGACGTGTCCCCCCGCTGCATCTGCTCGACCTGCACCAGCCAGCGATCCGCGGCGGCGTGCGACTGCTCCCACGTCCAGGCGCTCACGCCAAACAGAGCGACGCCCAGGCCCAGGCTGCTCCACCCCGTGATCGCTTGCGCGCTCAGCGGCGGCTCCACCCAGCTGACGGCGGTCGTCTCGCCGGGGCGTACGGTGACGGCCGCGTCGAAGGTGTCGCCATCTGGCGTGACGAGCTTGACGGCGTAGGCGCCCGGTCGACGGGTCCAGCCCTCGGGCGGCGGCACCTCAGCGGGCGCGTCGTCGATGTACACATCGGCGCCGGCTGGGGCGTCGAGCACGGCGATTCGACCCGGCGCGGTCTGGCGCAGGACGGCCGTGAGAATACGCACGCGCCGCTGCACCTCGGGCGCGTCGCCGCCGGTCGGCCAAAGCTGAAGGAACCGTTGGTAGCAGAGCAGCGCGTGCTCGGCGTCGCCCGCTTCTTCGGCGGCGCGGGCGAGGTTGTAGAGCAGCACCGACGCGGGCGCGAGCAGGTAGGCGTCCTCGAAGCGCTCGCGCGCCGACTTGAAGTCACCCTGATCGAAGGCGGTCATGCCCTCATCGGCGAGCAGCTTCGCGCGGACCGTATCGGCGGCGATGGGCTTGGCCCCCGCGGGCGCAGCGGCTGAGGCCTTGTCCGAGGCTGCGGCCTGGTGTGGGGCTGCGACGGGCTGCTCAAGGGCAGCGCTCGGCGCGGCCACCGGGGGCGGCGTCGCGAAGACAGCGGGGGCGGGCGCTGCCGGACCCGGGCTCCCGGGCGTCAACAGCGCCAAGAACAGGGGCGCAGCGATCATGCCGGCACCCTAAGCAACCGACGCAATCCCGATCGAGCGCCCGCGGTCATTTCGCGGCAGCGCGCGCCGTATACCACCGCCGCATCACCGCCTCGGCGGGCTTGCCCTTGGGCGTGTAGTCGATGGCGTGGGGCGTCTTCTCGGGCGCCTCGTAATACTTCCACCAATACATACCGCCGCACCATTTCGCGCGGCTGCACGCGGCGAACGCCGTCTCGAACAGGCGCGCTTGCAGGCCAAGATCGGGCCCCTCGCTGCCGTCGGGCCACTGCCAGGGCCGAATCGCCGCGCTGGGCACCGAGGGGAAGCCGATCTCGGTGAATATGATGGGCTTCTTGTACTTCTCGGCCAGCACCCCCAGCTTCGCGAAGTGCGGCAGGATGCCCATGATCAAGCCGGGCATGGCGGGGCTGACGTGGTCCGACATCTTGAAGTAGCCGTTGACGCCGATCACGTCGAGGGCGTCCCACCAAGTGATGTTCGGCGTCTCGTGGTTGTAGTCGGCCGCATAGGTCAGCGTGCCCGAATAGACCGCGCGCACCGCCTTGATGATGCGGCGCCATTCGGCCGCGTGGCCGCGGGTGGCTTCGACATATTCGAGGCCAATACAGAGCATCTCGACCTTGTCGGCGGAGGCGCGCTTCGCCTGATCGACGATGAACGCCTCGTATTGGGCGAACCAGAGCTGCCAGTCGGCCTCCGACTTCATCACGATCGATCCGCGCCACCGCTTGGAGCCGTCATAGAACTGGCTGCTGAAGACATGCGGCTTGACCAGCACCTTGAAGCCGGCCGCGCGGGCCTTGGCGATGAACGCGCTGGGCCAGGCGCTGCGCACGGATCGAATGGTCGGCTGGTTGACATCGGGCTGGTGCGCGAAGGTCATGAGTTGCAGCCATTCGATGCCCTGCGCCTTGAAATGCGCCAGGTGGTCGCTGTGGGCGCCCGTGACCGGATAGCTACCATTCCAACTGCTATAGACGGCCCCGCGGTGAAAGTCGGCCGGCAGTTCCGCGGCGGCACCGAAAACCACAACCATTTGAAAGAAAAGAACAATCGCCGCTGCGAAAAGCCCCCGCTTGCGCGTGGAGGGCGCATGGACTAGATCCACACGCGTTGCTTGGACATTGGAGTGAAGAATGGTTGCGAAGGTCATGCAGACCCCCCTCGATGGTTTGACGCCCGAGGCGTTGGTGGCAGCCTACCGCAACATCTTCCTGTCGCGTCGGCTCGACGATAAAGAGATCCAGCTCAAGCGACAGAACCGCATCTACTTCCAGATCAGCGGCGCGGGCCATGAAGCCATCCTGACGGCCGCGGGCATGGTCCTGCGCCCCAGCTACGACTACTTCATCTGCTACTACCGCGACCGCGCGCTCATGACCCAACTGGGCATGACGGCTGAAGAGGTCCTGCTCGCGGGCGTGGGCGCCAAGACCGACGTCACCAGCGGCGGCCGCCAGATGCCGAATCACTGGGGCCACAGCCGCCTCAACGTGATCAGTAAGTCGAGCTGCACGGGCACGCAATTTTTGCAGGGCACCGGCGCGGCCGAGGCCAGCTGGTACCTCGAGCGGGTCGTCGAGGCCCAAGACAAGGTCAAGCGGTCGTTTCACAAAGACGACGTGGTGCTCATCACGACCGGCGACGGCACCACCAGCCAAGGCGAGTTCTTCGAGGCGCTCAACACCGCCTGCAACAAGAAGCTGCCCTGCATCTTCCTGGTCGAAGACAACGGCTACGCCATCAGCGTGCCCGTCGAGGTCCAGACGGCCGGCGGCAGCATCAGCAAGCTGGTGGCAGGCTACCCGAACCTGAAGATCATCGAGTGCGACGGCTGCGACATCCAGGCGAGCCACGACGCCATGACCGCCGCCGCAGAGTGGTGCCGCGCCCGCAAG
>JBNMOZ010000434.1:0-5553 GCA_051276005.1 Bradymonadia bacterium
CTTCAGGAATTCGCTGTCGCCCGCCCACGCTGAAGCCGGCGGGCCGATCCATGGCGACGTGGCCGGGCTTGGGCGCGCGCAGGTCGTACGTCTGGCCGTCGATCTCGCCCTGATGTTCGGTCTGCTCAACGCTCACCAGCAATGACTCGTCTTCGGCGCGCTCGGCGAGCAGCCGCAGCTCACTCAGGTCGGCGCGCTTCTCGAGCTTCGCCAACGCCTTCGCCGCGGCGACCAGCTGTCGCTTGAGCCGGCTGACCTTGCCTCTCGCCGTCCTGATGCGCGACCGGCGCCCCTTGCTCTTGGGCGCGGCGTCCGCATCCTCGGCCTCTTCGGTCAGGGCGGCGCGCTTGGCGTAGCTCTTCTCCAACTTGGCAATACGCTTGGCCAACTCGGCGATGAGCACGGGACGCGCCTGCTCGGCAGCGTTCTGCAGCGCGATGCTCAGCGCGTCGAGGTGGGCTTGCTGAGCCTCGATCACCGCCGCCTGCGCTTTTAGTTTTGTGTGCAGCACCTTGAGAGCCTTGTGCCTGTGTTCGACCCTGGACCTCTGTTGAGCGATCTTCTTCTGCCCCGCCTTTGAGTCGCCCGACTTCGCGGTCAACGCTGCGACGGCTGCTTCGCGGGTGTCGATGTCGGCCTGCACGCCTGCGATCTTGACCTCGAGCTTCGCGAACTTTCCCTGCTGCTGCGCCAGCTTGTTTGTGCCGGTTGCCTGCTGGCGCAGGATCTTCAAGCTGGGGCGGAAGATGCGATTGCGTGGCGCGTTCTTTTTTCGGGAATGCGGCAGGACTCGCATGAAGTCTGGGTTGGTGAAGGTGCGCTCATGGGTGCTCAAGACCGACATCTTGATGGCGGCGCGCGCGGCCTCAACCTGCTGCAGCTCTGGCGTCGAAACCGCCTTTGCGAACTTCTTGGGGGGCGCGTCGGCGCGCGCAGCGTCTTGCGCACAGACCAACTGGATGAACGCCGCGGCGTGCGAGGTCAGCGCGTCGACCTTCTGCCCATCGTCGGCGCAGGCGGCCTGAATTTCGGCCTGCGCGTCGTCGAGCTCCATCGATGCTTGCGCCAGGTCTTCGGCGGCCACGTGTGCCACGCTCTTGGGCTTGGGTCGCGGCTCGGGCTGGGGATGAATCTGCGCCCTGCCCTCAGCGGGCGGCGGCTTAGGCAGAGGTGGCATCGCGATCGCCTCGATCCCCTTGGGGTCTGGCAACGCACGATAGGCAGGCTCGGCTTGCTCGACGTCGCCCGGGCCCTGTTCGTCGAGGCCACCATCGCCCATCGGGATCTCTCGGGTCATGGCGGCGTCGAGGTGCACGCTTGCCTTGGCGAGACTGGCCCGCAGCCGATCGACGCCCCGCTTGCGCTTGCGCTGGACCACGGGCTGCCCACCCGCGCCCCGGTACTCATCGAGCAGCCCCTCAGCGCTCTCGCCACGCACCACCCGATCGGCCACCGCGTCAGCGTGGCGCTCATGTCGATCGTCGCCGCCGTCCACCCCCCCTTTGAGGGCTACGCCCGCGCGTTGTTGCACGACGTGGGCAGCTTCGTGTGCGGCGGTGTGCACGTCAGGTGCGGCCGCGAACGCGACGTGTCGCCCCGTGGCATAGGCCTGGGCGCCCAGCAACTCAGCCGACTGGGCCGCGGCGCCGCCGATATGCGCTTGCACGTCGGCGACGTTGTGTTGGCCAAAGCTGGCTTGAATGCGATCGGCGTGGGGCAGCGGCTGGCCGCCGGAGCGCACGCCGTGCGCGGCGGTCGCGACCGGGCTGAGCGACTCAGACTGAGCGATCGCGCTGCTCGATGGCGTGGGTTCTGTTTTTGTTTGTTGCGTCGCCGCGCTGGTCAGTTTGGCCTTGCTCGCCTGCCCGTGTTGCATCTGCCCTGCCCCATGCCGTTGTCACAACGTAACGGGCCGCCAGCCTTTCATCAAGCCTCACAAATCACATCAAGGCGGGCTCACCATCGGCGCCGAGCGACGGCGCAACCGGCCTGCCCCCGGCTGCCCTATCAGACGTCGATGAGTGTCGCGACGCCTTGACCGACGCCAACACATAACGTCGCCACCCCGCTGCCGCCGCCCCGCGCCTTGAGGGCGTGGATCAACGTGGTGAGGATACGCGCGCCGCTGCACCCCAGCGGGTGCCCGAGCGCGATGGCGCCGCCGTTGACGTTGACCTTGGCTTCATCAAGCTCCAGCGATCGGGTGACCGCCAAAGACTGCGCCGCGAAGGCCTCGTTGAGCTCGAACAGGTCGACCGAGCTCAGGTCGCGTCCAGCGCGCTTGAGCGCCTTGAGCGTCGCAGGCACCGGGCCGATGCCCATGATCGTCGGATCGACGCCCGCCGCAGCCGAGGCGCGGTAGGTCGCCAAGATCGGCCACCCTTCGGCTTCGGCGCGGGCCCGACTGGCCAACACCAGCGCGCAGGCCCCGTCATTGAGGGTGCTGCTGTTGCCGGCCGTGACCGTACCGCCGGGCTTGAAGGCCGCCCGCAGCGTCGCGAGCTTTTCGATGCTCGTCCCGCGGCGGGGCCCCTCGTCGGCGTCGACGATCAGGGGGTCCTTCTTTCGACGAGGCACGCTCACGGGCAGGATCTCAGCCGTGAACTTGCCGGCGTCCTGAGCGGCGATGGCCTTCTGATGGCTGTTGAACGCGAACGCGTCCTGATCTTCGCGGCTGATGCCGTGCTGATCGACCAGGTTCTCCGCGGTGATCCCCATGGGATCGAGCGAGAACATGGCGGCCATCTTCGGGTTGGGGAAGCGCCAGCCGAGGGTGCTGTCGAAGACGGTGACGTTGCCCACGGGGAACGCCTGATCCGCCTTGGGCATGACCCAGGGGGCGCGGCTCATGCTCTCGACGCCGCCGGCGATCATCACGTCGGCGTCACCGCCGCGAATTTGACGCGCGGCGATGTTGACGGCGCTGAGCCCCGAGGCGCACAGCCGGTTGACCGTGATGCCGGGCACCGACTGCGGCAGGCCCGCCAGAAGCAGGCCCATGCGCGCCACGTTGCGGTTGTCTTCGCCTGCCTGGTTGGCGCAGCCGAAGACGACCTCGTCAACCTGGCCGCCGTCGACGCCCGCGCGACGCAGCGCCTCTGCCATGACCAAGCCGGCCATGTCATCGGGTCGGGTGGTCGCCAAACCGCCGCGGAAACGCCCGATCGCCGTGCGCACCGCAGCGCAGATGACGACCTCGGTCATGCCTTTTCGTCTTCGCCGGTGTCTTCGTCGAGGACCTTGATGGCCTCTTGGAAGACGTCGTGCAGACGGCCCATCTCTTCATCGTCGAGCGGGCGCGCGTTCTCTTGGTCGATCAGCTCGGCGGGGAACATGTTCGGGACGGCCTTGACCGCGATCATGTAGTTCTTCTCGCCGGTGTCGACCTCGCCGAGGATGAAGTACTCCTCGTCTTCTTCCTCATCGACGAAGGAGTCGCAGTCCTCGTAGAGGTCTTCGGGCTCTTCGCCGACCAGCACGTACTCGTTGGCCTGAACCTCGATGGAGAGGCCCAGGTCGGACAGCGCGTCGTTGATGTGCTTTTTGACCTCGATGAACTCAGCCGTCTCCAACTCGCGCAGCTCTTCGTCGGTCTCGACGAGGACCTGCACCAGGGTGACGGCCGGGATCAGCAGGGCGTAGGTCTTGTCGTCGTATTCGATCTCGGCGACGACCTGCATGCTCAACATCTCATTGCTGTCATCATCGAGCATCTGGACGTAGCGCTCGGTCAGCTCTTCGGACATGAGGTGCTCCTTCGAATTGAGTAGTGCGTCAGGCCGCATACGGGTGTCTCCCCGCGGACGGACTTCGGCGCAACATAATGACCTGCGTCGACGGCGTCCATGGTGATCTATGCCCCACCCCAATGCAGATGCGAATGCACAGGTGAAGGTCGGGTCCGCGACCTGCTAAGTTGCGCGTGATCTGGGGAGGTGAAGATGAAGAGAATCGTATGGGGGCTGCTGCTGGGCATGGGTTTGGCGGGCTGCGCCGACGAGTCCAACCAATCCGACCCGGACCCGGTGGCAGTCGACGCCATGGTGATGGCCGATGCGGCCAGAGACCTGGGCATCTACGATTTCGGCACGCTGCCCGATGGTTTGGTGCCCCCCGTCGAGGTCGTCGCGATATCGACGCGCATCAACGCGCCGCTGACGACGGCTGGCGCTGAGAACCGCGTGACCTGCATCGCGTTGGACGCCGATGGCGAGACCGTCGAAGGCCATACGTTGCGTGCCGATGTGCGCCCGATCGCGGGCTGGCGCAGCGATCCGATGGAGCGCAAGCGCCTCATCGGAGAGACTGTCGGCGTCTATCGGGTGACATGCGTGGGCGACGGGTTGGGCCTACGCGACCCGAGCCCAGCCTTGTGGGATGTCGCACCCGGCCCGCCAGACCGCGCGTTCACCGTCATCGAGCCGCCCGTGATCCTGGCTGGCGAGTCGAGCCTGGTTGAGTGCTTCGCCTGGGACGCATTCGACAACCCGGTCGAGGTTGACCCCGACGTGGCCATCGACACGCAGCCCGACTCGGCTGGGGTCAGCATCGCGGACGGCACCATCAGCGCCACGGCGGCCGGCCGATATGCAGTGACCTGCGACATTGCAGGCGCCACCGGCACGTCAGCGCCCTTCGCGGTGCTGCCCGCCGCGCCGGCCCGCATCGTCGCCGATCTCGCCCCGGTTCAACCCCTCTACAACGTGGGCCAGGTCGTGACGTTCGCCGTGCAAGTTGTCGATGAGTTCGACAACACGATCCCCGACGCACCCCTGGTCTGGGACAGCGTGCCGCCGCTGCCGATCTTCGGTGACGGTCGGGTTCGCCCCGTCGAACAAGGACGCTACTTGCTGGGCGTCAGCGTCGAAGACACCGACCTGCGCGCCGAAGCCGAGCTCCTCGTTGACGCGGGCGGACCGGCGATCACGTGCACCAGTCCAGCCTTGGGCGGCATGGTCGCCGACGGCCCATTGGCCCTGCTCGGCCGCGTGACCGACCTGGCCGGCGTCGAGAGCCTGACGCTCGATGGCGAACCGATCGACGTGTCAGCCGACGGCAGCTTCGCCGTATCGACCGAGGCGGTGTGGGGCCTCAACGTGCGTGAGCTGGTCGCCGTAGACGCGGCCGGCAACGTCAACAGCACGCTCTGCATCTATTTTGGCGGCACATATATCGCCGAAAATGCGCTGGCGCCCGACACGATCCAGCTGCACCTCGGGCAGACGGCCATGGATGACGGCCCCGGCGATCAACCGCTGCGCTCCATCGCCGATCTGCTGCGTCGGGTGCTCAACTCGCCGACCCTCATCAACTCCGTCGCGGCCTCGATTCAAAACCCGGTCGTACCGGCGGCCTGCCGCGCGCGGATCCCGATCATTGGCTGCGTCTTTCGACTGGGCGCGTCGTTTGAGGGCCTGGGCATCGACGGCGCGCGCACCATCAACATCACCCTGGTCGACGGCGGCATTCGACTGCGCAGTCGCCTCGACAACATCAACCTGCGCATGCGGCTCAACGGCACGCTGCGCAATCGCGGCACCATCAACGCCGCCT
>JBNMOZ010000435.1:0-5550 GCA_051276005.1 Bradymonadia bacterium
ACCTTCGACATGGGTCCCGATGCCGCCCAGCGCATCGACATGGCGGTCGTCGACGCCCAGGTCACAGACGCTTCACCCCAAGATGCTGCGGCATCGGATGATGCGCAGACCGACGCGCAGGCCGATGCCGGCCCCGCGCCGGTGCCCGCGAGCGTGGAGGGCTGCACGGCGGGCCCCGCGGCGCCCAGCCCGGCGACCCCCCGCGGCGCCTGGTTGCTCATCGCGCTGCTGCTGTGGCGCCGCCGTCGGTGATCCCCTGCCCGGCCTGCGCCACCCCGGCCGCGCGACTCGTCTTCGACCTGGACGGCGATCAACCCCCGCCGCTCCCGCGCTGCACCGGCTGTGGCGCGCCGCGGCTGACGGTCGGCTGGCGCGCTGCGCCGTCGGCCTTCGTGGTGTTGGCGCCGGCGCCTGCGGTCTGCGACTGGCGATCGCTGGAGCGCGTCGCCGAGCGGGCCTTCTGGCGGGCTCTGGCCGTCGCCCCCACCCCCCTCAAGCGCGATCCTGACCGGTGCCTGCGGCGGGTCGTCTTTGGCGCCATCGCGGCCCGCGAGAAGCTGACCATCTGGCGAGCCGGGTTCGATGACGCGGTCGTCGAGTGCCTCAAGCTCGACCTGCGGCTGCGTGTGCCGCGGCTGCGTGCGCACCCCGAGGCCGACCTTCGCCTTGTCGACGTGACCGACGGCGCGCGATCGGATGGCGAGGCGGCCTCGGACGGCGAGACTCTGTGCTTTGCGACAACCCAGGGCGCAGGCCTGCGGGTCCCGCGGCGGCGGCTTGACCAGCTCGCAGCCGATCGCGCAGCCCTCGCCCATCGATGGCCAGCGCTGTTCGCGGGTCCGTTCGTCGACCACTTGAGGCTGCGCGAATGAGCGTTCGACCTACACTGGTCCGATCAATCCAGCGCGCCCCAGAGCGCGTCGAGCAGCGCCTCGGGTGCGCTCAGCCACGGGCGCCGGCGCACCAGGCGGGGCACCGATGCCGATCGACCGCAAATACAGCGCTTGGTCACGCTACTCAGCATGCGCGAACCCGCTGAGTGGCCGCTGAACGCAGGCTGAATGCCTGCTGAATGTACCCCATAGACTGGCACGCTTGACTGTAGACACTCGGCTCTCCATAGTGCGCCGCCCTCAAGTCGCCCGGCAGATATCCTGACGCCGTTCGCGCCTCAAGGCTGCAAGGAGCGTGAGTCGATTGCAACCTGTCCCACTCGATCCTGAACGCGTCCTCATCGGCGTGCGCGCCGCTGACCGCGCTGCGTTGCTGCACCAGATGGCGACGGCGATGCTCAACGCGCCCGGACTCGACGCCGGCCTGACGGTCGAAAAGATCATCCAGGCCACCGAAGAGCGCGAGATCGGGCGCAGCACGCAATTCGGCAAGGGCTTCGCGCTGCCGCATGCCCGCCTGCCCGGCGTGAAGGGCCCGCGCATCTGCGTGGCGACGCTGGCCGAACCCGTTGATTACAATGGTGAACCGGTCAGCTTGGTCATCCTTCTGATCGGGCCGCAAGAGCGTCCGGGCATCATGCTGCAGACGCTGTCGGCCATCGCCCGCTTGATCCGCGATCCCAAGACGCGCGACGTCATCGAGCGCGCCAATGACGCGGTCACGCTGTCGGCCTGGCTCACGGCGCATCTGCAGGAAGAGGACGGCCTCATCACCGCCGTCGACGTGATGCGCCCGTCGCTGGGGCGCGTGCGGCCCGACACGCCGGTGCCCAGCCTCGTGCGGTCCATGGCGGCGCTCAACCTGGACGCCGCCGGCATCACCGACGACGCGGGCAAGTTGGTGGGCCAAATCACGGCCGACGACCTCTTCACGCTGGGCATGCCCGACTTCTTTCGGCAACTCAAGAGCGTCGCGTTCATCGCCGAGTTCGACCCTTTTGAGAAGTACTTCGAACGCGAGGCCACGCTCACCGTCGCCGACGTGATGACGCCGCCCGTCGCGATCGTGGCCCCAGCAGCGACGATCCTCGAGATCGTCTTCATGCTGTCGGTCAAAGGCCACCCGAAGGTCTACGTGGTGAACGAGCGCAACCATCTGCTCGGCGTGATCGATCGCATTCGCGTGCTCGACCGCATCTTCGACCTTTGAGGGCTCCATGATTGGCTCGCTCGTCATCTTCGGCATCGCCTACATCTGCATCGCGTCCGAAAAGATCGACAAGACCGTCGCCGCATTGCTCGGCGCCTCCGCCTGCGTGCTGCTGCACCTTGTGCCCTATGAGGTCGCGTTGGGCGCGGTCGACCTCAACGTCATCTTCCTGCTCGTCGGCATGATGCTGGCCGTCAACATCATGGCGGCCACCGGCCTGTTCGAGTGGCTCGCCGTCAGCATCGCCCGCAAGGCGAAGGGCAGCGGCATCGTCATCATGGTGGGGTTCCTCTTCGCCACCGCGGTGCTCTCGGCGTTCCTCGACAACGTCACCACGATCATCCTGATCACGCCGATCACGATCCTGATTTGCGAGATCCTCGAGCTTGAGGCCCTGCCCTTCCTGATCCTCGAGGCGATCGCGTCGAATATCGGGGGCGCGGCGACGCTGGTAGGCGATCCGCCCAACGTGATCATCGCCTCGCAGACCGGGCTGTCGTTCAACCAGTTTCTGGTCAATATGGGCCCGCCGATTCTGGTGATGATGGCCATCGGCCTGCCGCTGGCCGCCCTGCTCTACCGCAAGCGGATGCACGTCCCCGAGGCCAACAAGCAGCGCATCATGCGCGCCCGGCCTGCGCTGGCGATCCTCGACAAGCCGAACCTGATCAAGTCGCTCATCGTGTTCGTGTTCATCCTGGTCGGCTTCTTCGCCAGCCACGCGGCGGGCATCGAGCCGGGCATCATCGCCCTGGCCGGCGCGCTGGTCATGGCCCTGGTCTGCAAGACCGACCTGCATCACGCCTTGGAGAAGGTCGAGTGGAACTCGGTGTTCTTCTTCATCGGCCTGTTCATGCTCATCGGCGCCCTCGAGCATAATGGCGTCTTTCGGTCGCTTGGCCACCTGATCACCGACTGGACGCACGGCAACTTCCTGCTCACCGTGATGACCATCTTGTGGTTCAGCGCGATCGTCTCGGCCATCGTCGACAACATCCCGCTGGTCATCGCGATGATCCCGCTGATTCAGTCGATCATCCCGTCATTTGCGGCCGAGATGGGCGTCGCCAACGACCCCGCCGCGATGCAGGCCATGGTCGCCGAGCCGCTCTACTGGTCGCTGGCCTTGGGCGCTTGCCTGGGCGGCAACGGCAGCCTCGTGGGTGCATCTGCAAACGTCGTGGCCGCCCAGATCGGGCGCCGCAACGGGGTGCCGTTCACCTTCATGGCGTTTACGCGCATGGGCTTGCCGGTCATGCTCGTCACCTGCGTCATCGCCAGCGGCTACCTGTACTTGCGCTATTTCTTCTAGGCGCCTGGCGCCAAAATTGGCCGCGCCCTGAGCGGCAAAGGCGTATCTGATTGGCCGCTTGGGCCAATGGCAGGTAATGTACGGCGGCATGGCGAGTCCTCTGGTCAAGAAGTTGGGCATCAAACGTGGCCGTCGCGTTGATCGACGCCAAGCCGTACGCCTCTGCGCTGCTCGCGCCCGAGCCTGACGGTGCGCCCGACGCCAGCGATAGCCTGCCTCCCCCCAACATCCTGAAAGGCTGACAATGGCCGATCATCTGATCATCTGGCTCGAGACTCTGGTGCGGTGGTTTCACGTCATCGTGGGCGCCGCGTGGATCGGCACCTCCTTTTACTTCAACTGGTTGAACAACAACCTGCGCCCGCCCGAAGGCGACGACGAGCCACCCGAGGTCAAGAGCGATCTGTGGGCGGTGCACGGCGGCGGCTTCTACCGGGTGGTCAAGTACAAGGTCGCGCCCGCGCGGATGCCCCAGACCCTCCACTGGTTTAAATGGGAGGCGTACTTCACCTGGATCTCTGGGTTCACGCTGTTGGCGCTCGTCTACTTCCTCAACGCCGAGGTCTTCCTGATCGACACGTCGAAGATGGAGATGTCGACGCTCGCCGCGTCGGGCATCGGCGTCGGGGTGCTGGCGGTCGGCTGGATCGTCTACGACCTGCTGTGCAAGTCACCGCTGGCCAACGCGAAGGCAGCGTTCGCGGTCGTCGGCTTCCTGCTCATCGCCGGGCTCAGCTTCGCGTTGTGTCAGATGTTCGCGAGCCGCGGCGCCTACATCCTCATCGGCGCGATGATGGGCACGATGATGGCGGCCAACGTCTTCTTCGTGATCATCCCCCGCCAGCGCATCATCGTCGACCAGATGATCGCCGGGCAGGAACCCGACGCGTCGGCCGGCGCCGCTGCGGCGCTGCGCTCGCTGCACAACAACTACTTCACGCTGCCCGTGCTGTTCATCATGGTCAGCAACCACTACCCGCACACGTACGGGCACCAGTGGGACTGGGCGATCCTGACGGCGCTGGGCATCATCAGCGCCAGCGTGCGGCATTGGTTCAACCTGCGAGGCCGCGGTGATCTGAATCGCTGGATTCTGCCGGCAGCGACCATGGCGATGATCGCGCTGGCGCTGGTCACGGCGCCGCGGTCAATGTCGGCCGACGCGCCCGAGGGCCCCGTCACGTTCGCTCGGGTGCAGAGCATCGTCTCGGCGCGATGCACCAGTTGCCACGCCCAGAACCCCAGCTTCGCGGGCTACGCCGCGCCGCCCAAGAACCTGATGCTCGACAGCACCGAGCGCATCAAAGCGGCGGCCACTCAGATCTATCAGAAGTCCGCGCTGACGCAGTACATGCCGCTGGGCAACCTGACGCAGATGACGCTGCAGGAGCGCGCCGAGATCGCCAAGTGGTTTGAGGACGGCGCGAAGGTCGAGTAGTCGCCGTCCGCAGCGCGACCCACTGAGCAAGTCCCCTGACCCAACCCGGCCTAATCGAGCGGTTGCCACCGGCAGTCCGCGTCGGTCTCGAGCAGCCGAACCGTCTCAAAGAAGCGATGGTCGTCAGGCGAGGTGCCCTCGTCGACGCGCAGATCCAGCGCAAACTTGGACATCGTCTCTAGCGTGCTGCGAAACGCATCGGCCGTAATCTCAGGACCTTGGGCTTGCAGCGCTTCGACGATGGCCCGGCCGGCCAGATAGCCACGCAGGGTCGATGATCCACGCTTCGCGGCCCCGTCCACCGCCGCCAAGTCGGTGCGAAACTCGGTGTTGAGCGCGCCGTCAGCCGCGTAGAATGGCTGGGTCTCGGCGAGCCGCAATCCAGCACAGTCACGCCCGCCACCGGGCACCTGCAGATCGGCGCTCCACGCCGAGCCGCCGATGCCGCCTGCCGCCAGGAAGTGCAGCGCGTTGAGGCGCGCGAGGCGCTCGCGTTGCGTCGAGTCGAGGCCCCATTGCGCGGCCGCCTGCGCCGAGTCAGCGATGTCGCGCACTGCCACCTGCGCAGCGCGCACGAAGCGGCTGGCCGTGGGCGCGTCGACGCCCAGCACAATGGCCGCTTCGAAGCGGTCGCGCGCGTTGACGTCGCGCCCCTCTTCGGCGAGCCAGGACAGCAACGGCCGCACGGCGGCGTCGA
>JBNMOZ010000436.1:0-5532 GCA_051276005.1 Bradymonadia bacterium
CGACACAGAACAGCAAGGGGATCAACACGATGGCGCCGCGCAGCATGGCCGGAGTGTGGGTGCTGGCGCGCGAGGTGTCAATCTGAACGATGACTGCCCGCTCGCGCCCGGCTCAAGCGCCCTGAAATCAACGTCGAATGACTACTCTGGGCGCCGAATATCACACTCAACCGGCTCGCACTCCATGCCGGCTTCGGGGCGGCACCCCTCGAAGCAGCCACCGAAGTTGAAGATGCCGTCACCGATGGCGATGCTGCCGGTCCAGTTGCCGTTGGCGAGGGTGTCGATCACGAGATCGCCGTCCTCGTCGATGGGCAGGACGGTGCCTTCGAGGCGGAACGCACCGGGCTCGAAGTTGAGGCGACCGATTTGGTCGTAGAGGACTTCGGAGAGGCCGGCGACCAAGACGTCTTCGCAGAGGCCGCTGTTGGGATCGCCCACCAAGTCGTTGATCTCCATGCAGGGCAACAGGTCGCCCAGCAGCTGCTCCAGGGTGATCGGCCCCGGCTGCCCGACGATGGCCGGGATGATCCACTGCTCGGCGATGCCCAGGATGATGATGCCGTAGCGGAAGTTGAGGCCGTGCGGCTCGATGACCAACGTCAGCTCTTCTTGGCCCGACTCTTCGTCGACAAGCGACGTGAGCCGCGACTGGAACGTGCCCGCGATGGGCCGACGCTCTTCGTCGAGGTTGCCAATGGTGAACTCGCGCACGCAGTTGACGCCCATGTCGCAGCCGTTGCGCCACGTGAAGCGGAACTTCTGCCACCGGTTGTCGGTGCCCATGATGATCTGCATCGCGTCAGGACCCGATTGGGTGAACTCCATCTCGCCGATGGTGGTCATGCGCTGAACGATGCTCAAGATGTCGCTGATCACGGTGATGACGCGCAGGATCTCCGGCGGCACGAATTCGTCGATGATGCGGTCGACGAAGCGCCCCCCGATGGCCTGCACCACGTCACAGATGCCATCGCCGATGTTGACCAGGTCACAGAACAGCGCGACGATCGCGTCGCCGCGGTCGCCATCGCCGCTGCCCAGAATACGGAGCACGTCGAGCACATCGGCGACGGTGTTGAGCGTGCTGTCCTCGGTGCTGCGCAAGAGATCGGTCAGGTCGAACTTGTTGACCGTCGAGAACACGCCCTTGAACTCAAGCGGCAGGTCGGTCGTCGGGATCTCGATGTCGACGATCTGGCCACCCACGATGTCGACCCCGTCGAGGCAGCCAAACGCGACCACTCCGCCCGCCTGGTTGAGCACGACGGCGGTGACGCTGAAGCTGAGGCCGTCGTCGAGGTCGCCCTGGCTGACCTCGTTGTCGACCTCGTTGAACGGGCTGATCGGGGGCAGCGAGAAGTAGGCGCCGTTGAGGGCCGGCACGCTGTCGCGCAGCAGGTCGCAGTCGACGCGGTCGAACAGGTCGACGCGGGCCTCGCTGAAGTTGCGGTAGCTGTAGCGCCCCACCTCGTCGTTATAGGTGACGCGCACGCGCATGCCGCCCGCGCCCTCGCGGGCGATCGTCACGTTAAAGCGCACCTCGGGTGCGTCGGCCGCCTCAATGACAAGCTTGGCGTTCATCACGTCGCGCTGGCCAGCAAGCAGCTGGAAGGTGGCGCGACCCGAAGCGTCGGTCACCTTGCGCTGACCCCGCACGAAGGTGGTGCCCTCAAGGCCGGTCGCGCTGCGATCCTGCCCCTGATCATCGAGCAGGCGGGCGGTGAGCGTCGCGTTGGCGATGCCCCGCTCGCCGTTTGCGTCTGACCCGACGTATTCGACGGTGAAGTCGCCCTCGGCGTTGTGGAAGATGAGGCGGTTGATGTCACCGACGATGCGAAGCTCTCGCGCGCCAGGCGGCGGCGGCTCGATGATCGCCATGTCGGCTGTCGTGGGCGGCGCACCGTCCATCAGCGGAGGCAGCGCATCGGACGCGTCGCGGTCCATCGAGTCGTCGCCGGGCAGCGTCGCGTCGGCGCAGGCCCCAAGGCTCAGCCCAATGGCAAGCAACATCACGGAATATATAGAAGAACGCACGGTCATCCCCCACTTGGTATGCCGCCATTCTGCGCGAAGGGGCCAATCAGGTCAAAGCGGGGGATTTTTTCAGGTGCATTGAAGACGGAGTCGCGGGCGCACACCCGCGCCAGACACGGCGAACCGGCGGCGGGTTCAGCCCTCGGCGCCGAGGTGCCGCAGCCGCTCCAAGACCCCTTCAAGGCGCTTGAGCACGTCTTGGGTCTGAGCGGTCGTGCCCACCGAGAAGCGGACGTAGCCCGCGAGCTGCGCCATGTGCGAGCGATCGCGGACGTAGACCCCTTCTTCGCGCAGCAGCCGGACGACCCACGGGGCGCGCTCGAACTTGACCATGATGTAGTTGGCCGGCGTCGAGCGGAACATGAAGCCGCGCGCCTTGAACCACTCGGCCATCAACGCCTTGCTGGCGGTGACCTCGGCCACGTAGTCGTTGAGGTAGTCCTGATCGGCCAAAGCCGCCATCGCGCCGATCTGGGCGAGCACGTTGACGCTCTTGGGGTTGAAGACGCGCTGCATGTCGGTGATGACGTCTTCATGCGCGAAGCAATAGCCGATGCGCAGGCCCGCCATGCCGTACGCCTTCGAGAAGGTGCGCGTGATCAGCAGGTTGGAGTACGTCTGCAACAACTGGATGGCGCTCTGGCCAGCAAATTCGGAGTACGCTTCATCCACGATCATCAGCGTGTCCGGCGCCGCGTCGAGCAGGCGCGCGATCTCTTCGGGGCTGTAGATCACGCCGGTCGGGTTGTTCGGGTTGACCAGATAGAACAGCTTCGGCTGTAGCCGGCGCAGGGCCGCGATCAAGCCGTCGACGTCGGTCGCGAACGGATCGGACCCGTAATGATGCGCGATCCGGGCGCCTTGCGACTGCGCGAAGACCAAGAAGTGCTGGTAGGTGGGCGACGCGACGAGCACCGGATCGCCCGGGTTGATGTAGGTCGTGCAGACCGTGTTCAACGCGTCATCACTGCCGTTGGTGATGAGCAGCCGGTCGCCCGGCACCCCGTTGAACGCGGCGAGGCGCTCGATGAGGTTGGTGCTGTTGAGCACCGGGTACCAGTTCAAGTGGTGGGTATTGCCCAAGAAAGCCGAGATCGCCTCGATGACGCGCGGCGACGGCGGCACCGTGGCCTCGTTCCAATCGAGCTTATGCGGCTCCTGGCCGGGCCGGGCGTGAATCTCGTCGAGGGACGAGACACACTTGTAGGGCTCGACGGCGCGCACTGTATGCGCCACCTCAAATCGCGTGCGTCGGGGCTGGCCTGCTTGGGCGACGGACAGATGCGGAGGTGACATGGTGAACTCCTGTTTTCACGAGACGAAGGCCGGGCCGACGGGAGCCTTTGCAGACGGCCCGAAGCCGAGTAGGCTTCGACCTTCGGGGCGGTCATCGGTCGAACCACACGTTTGACTCCGCTCGTATACGCAACCGGCATGCCACGAGGCAACCATGTCCCACCATCGGCGATCGCAGCGGCACCCCTGCCGACTCCGGGTGCAGTTGGTTGACGGTGCCCACGCGCGTCCGGCGATCACCAACGATGTCAGCGTGCAAGGCATGTTCGTGCGCACCGACGAGCGCTGGGTGCCCAACGCCCTGGTTCGCATGCACGTGACCGATCCCGACGATCCACGACCCATCGCCTTGCTGGGCATCGTGACGCGCTCAGTCACGGCCGACGAGACCGTCTCGGGCCCTGGCGTCGGCGTGTCGCTCTTTGGCAATGGCGACGCGGCGCTCAAACGCTGGGCGAGCCTCGTCCGCCGTGCTGCGACCGCAACCGCCGGTTGGACGGACTCTCTCGACGTCGAGAACCTCATCGTTCCCATTCGCCGCCGCCATACGCGCCGGCTGTGCGATCTGGCGGTCGAATTCGAGCATGGCGACACGACCCGACTTGGCCGCCTGTGCAACGCGAGCGAGGGCGGCGTCTTCGTGCGCGCCGCGACGCTCATCGACGTGGGCGAGACCATACGCATGCGCGTCGACCACGCCGGCATGCCCGCCGAGCTCGTCGGTCAGACCACCCGTCGCCACGACAGCCTTGATCCCCTCGAAAAGGGCATCGGCGTTGAGGTCGATCGGCGGTCGCAGAGCGCGACGCGCTGGGCGATCTTCATGACAGAGCACATCCCGCTGCAGCGGTCCTTACCCACCTTTCTTCCCGACCTCCCGCCCCTGGCGAAACGAGACGTATCATGAGCCCCGACGAGCGTATTGAGCAGTTCCGAAAGATGGCGAAGGCCAACCCCGATGACGATCTGGCGCACTTCGCGCTGGGCCAAGCCCTGATCGACTCCGATCGACATGCCGAGGCCGTCCCGGTGTTGCGGCATGTCGTGAAGATGAACCCCGGCTATTCCCGCGCTTGGGTCTTGCTCGGCGACGCGCAAGCGGCAGACGACGATCCTGACGCGGCCATCGACTCTTGGCAGACCGGCCAGCAGTTGGCGACGCAACGCGGCGATCTGCTGCCCGCCAATGAGATGAAGGCGAAGCTCAAGGCCCGCGGCATCGAGGTGGAGAAGGCGGCGCTGGTGACGATCCTCGACGAGACGCCCGATCCGGACGCTGGCCGCGAGCCCGAAGCCGACGAGGTGCGCTGCATCCGCACGCGCCGCATCGGCAAGCGAATGACCTTCGATCCCTTCGGTGACGCGACCGGCGCCTTCATCCAGGCGCATGTGTGCCAGAAGAGCTGGGACGACTGGATGGAGATGAGCATCAAGGTGATCAACGAGCTGCGCCTCGACCTGGGCGATGCGTCGGGCCAGCTGGCGTATGACGAGAATATGCGAGACTTCCTCAACCTGCCGAACGATCTCTTCGAGAAGACCGCGTCGACCGACGACGCGCCCGCCGAAGACTGATCGCAGCGACGATCAACCAGACTGTAAAGGTCTAGACACACCGCACTTGCCGTATAGTTAACCGCGCGCCGATTATACGGCCTGCTTGGGGGAAGAATGCAGGTGCGGGGCGTGATGATGATGGCCGCAGCGCTGGCCGTGGCTGGCTGCTCGCAAGGCAAACCCGCGACGCCCGAGGACGCAGCGTCGCTGGACAGCGCGGTCGACATGGACAGCCTGCAACCCGATGGCGCGTTGCCGGTCGATCAGGGCGCCCGCCCAGTCGATCGCGATCTGCCACTCGACGCTGGCCTGCGATCCGACGCCGACGTCGCAGACGCACGCATCCCCGCGACGGATGCACAGGTCGGCGCCGATATGACCGCCCCCGTCGATATGGCCGCCCCCGTCGATATGGCCGCCCCCGTCGATATGGCCGCCCCCGTCGATATGGCCGCCCCCGTCGATATGGCCGCCCCCGACATGGCCGCCCCCGTCGACATGGCCATTGCTGACATGCCACTCCCCGTCGACATGGCGGTCGCCGATATGGCCCCGCCAGTCGACATGGCCGATCTCTGCGCCGCGCTCGACTGCGACGATCCACCCCCCCCGATCTGTATCGACGACAGCGCCGCGCCACAG
>JBNMOZ010000437.1:0-5527 GCA_051276005.1 Bradymonadia bacterium
GCCGGGCAGGTGGAGAACGATCGGGTGCGCCGCTGGGCGGTGGCGCGGCGCATGTTCGGGCGCCCGCTCGAGGTGCAGATCAACCTCGATCGCGCGATGGCGCTGGTGACGGCGGGTTATGCGGTCGAGGTCGGCGCGCTGTGGCCGGTCAAGGTGAGTCCGCGAAACATCGGCGTCTTCGCGCGGCCCGGCTGAGGGCCACCCCTGGGCGCACGGTCGGCAGGGCGTGGCCAGGTCGGATGGCGCGAAGAGCGCTTGCAGCGGGGCGATCTAGACCTAGAGCTTGCCGAGGACCGCCGCAGCCTGGGCGTTGAGGCGGCTGGAGATATGGGCCAGCGCGCTCTCTTCTTCGTCACTGACGTTGCCGAAGACACCAAACCAGCCGCCGGTGCAGTTGGCGATGGTCTCGGTCAGCGACTGGATGTTGGCGCGCGCCTTGTCGGCGTCGGCTGCAGGCATCGACGTGAGCACCGTGTGGATGAACTCGAGCGCGACGTCGAAATAGATCTGCTTGGGGCGCTTGAGGAGCATCGCCTCGAAGGCCTCGAGCGCCTTGCCCTCGAGCTTCGCCTCGTCAGCGGCGCCGTGCAGCAGCGCCCGCTCCTCGTCCTGAATCGCGCCATCGGCCCAAGCCACTGCGAGCAGCGGCATCAGGTGCAGCACGGCCACGGTCTCGCGGGTCACCCCGAGGCGGGCGAGGGTCTCGACCAGCGCGGCATCCTGCACGCCGGTGGCGCCCTTGATGCCGACCGCTGCCGCTTCAGTCGTCTGACGCGCGCGCAGCTTCTCAAGCAGCTCTTGGTTGTGGCGCTGAAAGTACTCTTCCTCGTGGGCGAGGCGGAGGGGATCGAGAAAGTCGCTCATGCTTGGCTGCCTTCGATGCAAATGCTCTGCGGTCTGTACCGCTCTGACCCGCTCGAATCAAGCATCTGGCGGGGGGCGGCCGTGAATCTCGCTGACGAGTGTACCGGATGAGCCGCCCGGTGTGATTGCCCGATGGCCGCGAGCCGAAAGGTCATGCTATGACCTGACATCAATCGAGAGAGGTTGCTATGCGCTTTGTTATCTTGTCCGTGTGCATCGCCGCGCCCGCGCTGGCGCAGCAGCCGGCGCCGGTCCCTGTTCCGATGCCCGAGCCGGTGGCTGCGCCTGTAACGGCGCCCGCGCCGGTCGCGCCCCCCGTCGCAGCGCCCGTCGCGCCGCCCACGGCTGTGCGCACGATTCGGCGGATCCCCGTCGCGGTCCCGGTTCGGCCCAAGGTCAAGCCTGCGCCCACCCCCGTCGAGAAGCCGTCGAAGGCTGAGATCGGGGTGCATCTGTATGGCTTGGCCGTCGGCAGCTTCATGACCGGGGTGGAGGACGACGACAAGGTCGCCACCATCAACGGCGAAAATGTCGCTGTTGTCTACCCGGGCTTCGGCGGCTTTGGCGGCGCCGGCGGTCTGGCCGTCGACATCTCTTACGCGGGCATCATTGGCGTGCAGCTGGGCCTGTACGGCAGCAAGGACGGCGCCACCGGCAGCATCAACAACGTAGACTTCGAGATCACCCAGACGGCTCTGCACGTGCCGGTGCTGCTCCGCGCGGCGATCCCCAACGATTCGGTGCGCCCGTACATCTTCATGGGGCCTGAGTTCATCTTCCCCAGCGATCCCGAGATCGACAACCCCAACCCGGGCGGCATCGCGGTCTCCGCGGAGGCCGAGACCTATGGCGTGTTCACCTTCGGCTTCGGCTTCGAGTTCATGCTGCCCGTCGAGGGCATGGACGCGCGCATCCCGTTCTCGCTGCGCGGGATGTACAACCCCAACGTCGAGGCAGGCTTGAGCGGGCGCGCGGAGTATGAGGCAGAGGGTGATGTGTTGACGGCCGCGCAGTTCAACTCGGAGTGGGAGTGGCAGGCCGCGGTCAGCTTGGGCATCGCGTTCTACTTCCACCCCAGCGGTGGGGGCGCCGATCCCGCGCAGCCCCGCAAGGTCGGGTCAGGCCTCTGACCCCGCATGCGCTGACCTACCAATAGTCGGCGCGTACTCGCACGTCGCCGGCGATTCGGGCCAGGCAGGCGATGCGCCATGCTCCGCAGATCCCCTCTCCGTCTTCCTCTCCAATCTGCATCAGCAAGCGGCGCTCGGCCTCGTCGGGGGGCTGCATTGGTCCGTCGACGCGCAGCCGACACGCGATGCAGATGCCGCGCCCGCGGCAGCTCGATCCGATGGGTCGGCCCGCTTGGCGCACGAGGCCCATCAGGCGCGCGCCGGCTGGGGCATCGACGCGTTGGCCGTCGGGCAGGAAGGTGACGACCGGCATCAGGACCGCGGCGGTTGCGGCGGTTTGGCCTGGGTCTGCAGCGTGATCGGTCCGCGCACGGTGAGGGTGCGCTGCGGGAAGGGCACCTCGATGCCGGCCCCGTCGAGGGCGCGCTTGACCTGCTCGGCGAGCGCGTAGCGAAACTCGACGAAGTCCTCCTTGGTGGCCCAGGCCGAGAGCTGAAGCTGCATGCCCGATTCGCCATAGCCCAGAAAGAACACCCGGGGCTCGGGCTCATCGAGCCCCCGCGGGCTGGTGCGAGCGACCTCGATGAGCAGGCTGCGCACCGCGCCCAGGTTGGTCGTGTAGGCCACCGAGAGCGGCAGGTCGAAGCGGCGAATCGGGAAGTGCGTCAGGTTGGTGACCTCGGTCTTGATCACCGACTCGTTGGGGATGCGCACGAACAGGTTGTCGAAGGTGCGCAGCTTGATGGAGAGCAGGTCGATAGACACGACCTCGCCGGTGGTCAGCCCGATGCGGATGGTGTCGCCGATCATGAAGGGCCGCTCGGCCACCAGGAACAGCCCGCTGATCAGGTTCGAGGCCGAGGTCTGCGAGGCGAAGCCGATAGCGACGGTGAGGATGCCCGCTGCGCCCGCGAGCACCTTGAGATCGAAGCCCATCGCGCTGAGCACCGTCATGGCGATCACTATGTAGCAGACGTAAGCGACGAAGCGCCGCGCGAGCATCGCGCTCTGCGGGGATCCGCGCCGAGTGATGACCATGCCGGCCAGTCGACCGAGCCAACGAGCCATGAGCAGGCCCAGGCCGATGGTCATCGCGATGCGCAGGGCGGTCTCCCAATGGGTGGACAGCCACGCGGTGATGGTCTGGATCACAGGATCCCCCGTGGCGCGTTGCTGGGCGCGTTGCTGGGCGCGTTGCTGGGCGCGTTGCTGGGCGCGTTGCTGGGCGCGTTGCTGGGCGTACTGCTCATGAGAAGAGGGCGTCGAAGACGCGGCGCATTCGACTGCGATCGAGGTGCTCAAGGGCGGGGGCGAAGGGGGTCGAGTCGCCGGCGATGTCGGGGGCGCCGGGCTCGATCTGTACGTCTTCGACGGTCCCGTCGCGCACCGTCAGTCGCAGCCCCGAGGTCCATAAACGCGACGTGGCGTCCACGTACAGCGCGAGTTGGCGCACGGGCACGTTGACGCGTTCGAGCTTGAGCGCCGTCTTCCCCACGTTCGAGATCGCGACCCGCGTGACCGCGCGGGTGGGGTGCACGGTCAGGTAGCTCAGGTTGAGCCGGGCCGTGGTGCGGGTCGCGTAGCCGACTTCGCCGATGCGGGTGTTCGGCCCAATCCACGTGCTGCGCAGCGTGGTCGACGGCAGCTCAAGCAGCGTCTCGTTGCCGGTCATCAGCAGCACTCGCGTGGGCGTCGTCACGTACAGCTCAGCGGTGGTGCTGGGCAGAATCGAGATGGTGGACAGTGGGCGCGAGACGACGGTGCGATCGAGCAGCCGGGGCTCGAGGTGCAGCGTGTTGGTCGCCGCGTGACAGACGACCCGCGCCGAGGTGCCATGCACCGTCCGCGTCGTCTGCGGCTCGTACAGCACGGTCTCGTCGAGGGGATCGACCCCCAGCGACGAGGTGATCGTCCACTCCACCTCGGCGCGCTCGATCAGGCACTCCAGCGTGCCCAAACGCCAATAGCTGCGCGCCCCAGCCGCGATGGGGTACTCGCCCCACCACCGATTGCCGACAGGCAGGGTGCCTGCGGAGGCGTCTGCGGAGGCGTCTGCCAGGGTGTCTGCGGGTGCTTCGTTCATCGTCCCTCGACTTGAAGACTCGACATGAAGGCTCGACATGAAGGCTCGATCAGGCCCGCGCGGTCAGCCACAGCGCGCCCTGGCGCACCAGCGCGCTGGCTCGCCCGACACCCCGCCGACGCCCTAACCGAGCCTGGGCGCGATGCCAGGCCGGGGTATAGCGCAGTGTATTGGGGAGTGTCCGCAAACCGTACCGAATCGCGTGGATTGAGGCGGCGTGGATCGCCTGCTCTCGCGGGCCGAAGGGCAGCGCGAACCCAGCGCGCAGGCGCGGCGCGAGCAGGCCGGCGGTGAAGATGCGCGCCCAGGCATACGCGGGCTCGGCGGTCGGTCGCTGGGCGGTCAACACCAGCTGGCCCAGGCTGCGCGCGGTCTCTCCCACCGCGAGCCGAGCCGTTTGTGCGCGCATATAGGCTTCAAAGCCATTCCAGGTCCGCGGCATGGCGGCGTCGGGGATGCCGAAGAGACCGCAGAAGCGGCGGGCTTGCGTGTAGTAGGCGGCCTTCTGCGAATAGGTCAGCGTGCCCACGCACTGCTCGTGGAACACAATGCTCGTGTCCCAGAGCGTGGCGGCCACCCAGAACAGGGCGTCGGAGACGTTCGCGCTGTAGCGCGTGCCCTGCGCAAACGGCCCCACCGACTCGCTGAGCACGCCCGTAATCCGGGCATGCAGCCGATAGAGCCGCCGCGCGGTCTCTTCGACGTCGTCGCGGGCGTCGAAGGTCAGGCGGTAGACAATGCTCAAGGTGCGTCGAAAGCGCTTCTGCACGTTGGCGCGAATAGTAGAATGCTCACCGACGGCGTCGGCGATGTACGGATGCGCCAACTGCATGAGCGCGGCCCGCCCGCCCGCCAGGATCAGCGCCGACTCCCGGCCGACGGTCCACAGCATCGTGTCCATGAAGGGGCCGCCGACCACCGGGCTGTCGGCGAGGGTCTCGGCGAGTCGCGTCTCGAAGTCGGCCGGTGTCACCAATGCGGTCATGGCGACAGGCTACGTCATCGGGTCGGCAGCGGCGACGCTCGTGTGTTGGCTGGCGCCTTCGTTCAAGTCTTTGATTCGAAGAAGTCTACTCTGATTGGTATATCCGGCGCCTGAAGCCAGCCGGATCATCAGGCAAACTGCTTTGGCCCGATGCTCGCAACTGTCGGTGGGTGACTGTCTCACCACCCTCCGAGCATCATCATGCGTCTCTGTGTTCTGCTGAGTCTGCTGGCTCTGCCAGCGGCTGCTGCCCCGCCCCTGCTCACCCCGGCCAGCGTCGATCCCGACGTGCCGCACGCCCGCCTGGTTGTGCACGAAGCGGGTCGCTACACGCTGCGCGCGCAGAGCGCCGAGGGCACCGCGCTGCGGCTGATCGATCGCATGGTCGGCACCCTCGCCCAGGGCGGCGTGGCTGGGGGCGCGGATGGCCGCATCGACGTGTTCCTCGACGCGGGAGAGTACCGG
>JBNMOZ010000438.1:0-5522 GCA_051276005.1 Bradymonadia bacterium
TCGGGCCCCGAAGATCGGCGCCACGACGGCCCGCTCATCGAGCTGTTGGCCGACGCGAAGCGCCGCGAGATCCTCACCGAGATCGACCTGCCGGCCTGGGACGCGTCGTTCGCGGCCGACCTGCTGACGGCGCGGTTTGATGCCCGGCCCGAAGGCCAGCTCGCGCAGCTGCTCGCCGACGCCACCTCGGCCGGAGAGCGGCCGGCCATCGAGCTCACGCTGGCGCACGCCTGGCTCGACGCGCTCGCCGAGAGTGACGACCGCGAAGCGACCCTGCGCGCCGGGTTCGACGTCAGCGCGCACCTGCCCGCCCATGTCGGCGCGCAGCGCATCCTCGCGCTGGCGGCCCTCGAAGGTCAGCTCTTTCATGGCTTCGCCGTCGGCGCTGCGCTGGGCGAAGACGAAGACTACATCGAAGACCTGCTGCACGATGATGAGTTCGAGCTCGACGGCGAGGTGGTCGACACCTGCGAGCAGGCCGTGCCGGGTGGCGATCTGATCTGGGCGAGCCTGCCGCAGGGCCTGCACCCGATCTTCAAGTTTGGCGACGCCCGCATCGCGCCAGCCCTGCGCGCGACGCTGTCAGAAGACGACGTCAAGCAGCGCACGGCGGCTCTACGCGACGCCTTGCTCAACGGCTATACGGCCACCAACGCCTGGCAGGTCGCCGACCGGGTCTGGCGCCTGGATCAGGCGTCTGCTCAGCCCCGGATGGTCGCGCAGCTCTTCTTGGGCACCCAGGATCCGCGCCGGGTCGAGATGGGCTTTCGGCGCATGCTCCCCATCTTGCAGGCCCAGGGCATCTACCAGCTCGCGTTGGCGCGGCTGTACGGCACGGCGATGGAGTTCGGCCAGCTGTGCGCCTCCACCGGCAAGGCGCCGCATGCCGGCCAGGCGTTCCAGGCAGCGGCCGCGGCGGCGCAGCGTCTCCAGCGGATCGGCGCGGCAGGTGAAGCGCTCGCGCGCCTCGCCGAGATCCAGCTCGCGCTGGCGTTGCCCCAAGCCGCGGTCCAGACCCTCGAGGTGGCCGAGCAGCTGCTTGAGAAGGCCGGCCACACCCGCAGCATCGTGCGCGGTCAGTTGTTGCGCGCCGAAGCGAAGATCTTGTCAGCCGACCTGCGGGGCGCCGAGACCTTGCTGCGCGACAGCGTCAAGCGGCTGCGCACCGGTGGCGATCGCGGGCACCTCGCGCTGGCGCTGATGCGAATGGGTCGGCTGCTCTACGAGTTGGGCGAGCACGATCCCGGCATCGCCGCGCTCGACGAGGCGATCCGTGAGGCCGACGCGGCGGGCGATCCCCGACCGGCCGCGGCAGCGCGTCTGGCCCGCGCCTTCGTGTATGCCGAGCAGAACCAGCTTGATCCGGCGTTCGCGCGCCTCAACGAGGCGGCCCAGGCCTTCAAGGCGATCAACATGCCCGTGCATGTGGTCGAGGTCGCGGCGGCCGATCTGCAGCGTCGCCATGGCAACCCCGAGACGGCCGAGAAGCGCCTGCGCGCCATGGGCGAGGCCTTCAAGAAGGCCAACGCGGCGGTGCAATGGGCAGACGCCTGGCACGGCGTCGCGCGCTGCTTGCTCGACCAGAAGAAGTTCACTGAAGCCGGCACCGCGGCGCTTGAGATCATCGAGGTGCGCAAGCGAGCCCGCGATCGCTTCGCGCTGGCGCGTCTGTATGAAGACCTGGGCGAGGCCCGCATGGGTCAGGGCGACGTGCCCGGCGCGTTCGCGGCCTTCAACACCGCCCGCGCGATCGCCGACCGACTGGGCCTCGCGGCCCGCTTGGGCGGCCTCGACGGGCGATTGCACGGCGTGCGTGAGCAGCTCGACGCCGAGTCCGATGCCGACGCCGACGCGCTGATCGCGCAGGCCATCGCTGAGGTCGACACGATGGAGGCGCTGTGGGCGAAGCCGCCGCAGCCGCCCCAGGGCACGCCCCCCGCGGGCAGCCCCCCACCCACTGAACAGGTACACTGAGCTTGACCCTCGTGGACGCCCCCCAAGACCCCGCCGCCGTAAGCGCTCCCGAACGCCCTCTACGCGCCCTTTGGCGGTATGCGAAGGGCCATCGCGGCACCATTCGCTGGGCGATCATCCACTCGATCCTCAACAAGCTCTTCGATCTGGCGCCGCCCGCGCTCATCGGCATCGCGGTCGATGTCGTGGTCAAGAAGCAGGAGTCATGGCTGGCCAGCCTCGGGGTGCAGAGCGTGATGAGCCAGCTCGTCTTGCTGGGCGCGCTCACGGTCGTCATCTGGGGCCTCGAGTCGATCACCGAGTATTGGGCGAAGACGCGGTGGCGCAACCTGGCGCAGACCATTCAGCACGAGCTGCGACTCGACGCGTACACCCATGTGCAGCAGCTCGAGATGGCGTGGTTCAGCGGCATCAGCACCGGCGGCGTGATGGCCGTGCTCAACGACGACGTCAATCAGCTTGAGCGGTTCCTCGACGAGGGCGCCAACGCCATCCTGCAGGTGGGCACGACGATGGTCGCCGTCAGCGCGGTCTTCTTCTACATGTCGCCGGGGGTCGCGGGGCTCGCGATGCTCCCGATCCCGCTCATCGTGTGGGGCTCGTTCCTGTTTCAGAGGCGCATCGCGCCGCGGTACGCCACCGTCCGGGCCGACGCCGGCCGACTCAACGGGCACCTCAACAACAACCTGGTGGGCATCGCGACCATCAAGGCCTTCACCGCCGAAGACCGCGAGATCGAGCGCATCAGCGCGTTGAGCACCGCCTATCGCAAGAGCAACGCGAAGGCGATCACCCTGAGCTCGGCTTTCTCACCGCTGATCCGCATGGTCATCGTGGTGGGCTTCACGGCGACCTTGGTGTACGGCGGCTGGCTCGCGACGCAGGGCGAGATGGAGGTGGGCGTGTACAGCGTGCTCGTCTTCCTCACCCAGCGCCTGCTCTGGCCGTTGACGCGGCTGGGCGCGACCTTCGACCTGTTTCAGCGCGCGATGGCGAGCACGCAGCGCATCCTGGGGCTGCTGCAAACGCCCGTGGGCATTCTGGGCGGCGAGCAGACTTTGCCCGCCGTGGACGGCCCGATGAAGCTCGCGGTCAAGTTCGAGAACATCGACTTCGCATATCCTGAGCGCGACGAGATCTTCGCGAACTTCAGCCTGTCGATCCCGGCGGGCAAGACGGTCGCGGTGGTGGGCTCGACAGGCAGCGGCAAGAGCACCTTGGTTCGCCTGTTGTTGCGGCTGTATGAGCCCAGCCAGGGCCGGGTCTCGATCAACGATGTCGACATCCGCGCGCTGCGCTTCGACGCGCTGCGCGGGGCGATCGGCTGGGTCAGCCAGGGGGTCTATCTGTTCCCCGGGACCGTCGCCGAGAACATCGCGTATGGCCGCCCCAGTGCGGATCGCGAGGCCATCGAGGCGGCCGGTCGAGCGGCAGAGATCGACGACTTCGTTCAAACTCTGCCACAGGGCTACGACACGCTGATCGGCGAGCGCGGCCAACGTCTGTCGGGCGGTCAGCAGCAGCGTCTGTCCATCGCGCGGGCCATCCTCAAGGATCCGCCGATTTTGATCCTCGATGAGGCCACGTCGGCCGTCGACAATGAGACCGAGGCCGCGATTCAACGCTCACTGGCCCGCATCTCGGTCGATCGCACCATGCTGGTCATCGCGCATCGCCTGAGCACGATCCGCCACGCGCACCGCATCGTTGTGCTCGAAGAAGGGCGCATCGTCGAGTCGGGCACGCACGACGCGCTGGTCGCGCAGCACGGCGTGTATGCGCGGCTGTGGCGGGTGCAGACCGGTGAGCTGTCAGTCGACTGACGCGTCCGGCCCACTCTTGGGGTCGGCGCTGCGCCTTGGCCGCAACGCATAGTAGAGCAGCGGCAAGAAATACAACGCCTCTACCAAGACGACGTACAGCCCGCGCTGGCTCAGCATGTTGCGACCCAGCGGCGCGACAGGCAGGGGATTGTATGGCCAAAAGACCCGGGCCTCGGAGAACGGCCACCACAGCGCCGGGCCATGCCCGCCATCGGTGAACCCGTCCAAGATGCCGTGGCTCGCCAGCACGGCCGTGCTCAGCAAAGCGACCGCCTTGAAGCGATGCCCGTCCCGGGCGGCGAGCCCGGCGCAGATGAGCCCGACGACCACGGCAAACACGAGGGAATGCGACGCGCCACGATGCCCCCAGGGATCGGTGTAGAGGACGCCGAAGCGAAAGCCGATGACGTCCATATCGGGCAGCATCGACAGCACCGTGAACGCGAGCATCGCCCGATGCAGGCGCACCGGGATACCCTGTGCCTGCGCGTCCTTGGTGTACCAGCGGCCCGCGGCCAAACCCACCGCGACGTGTCCAAGGCTCGCCATGCGCGCTCCACATGCTAGAGGTAGGCTAGAGCAACGCCGTCGCCAAGCTATAGCTGGGCGAGGGTCAGGTTCAGCCTTGATTACGGAGTGAGAATGCAAGCCCTGGTGCTGTCAACCGTGGACGCCCCGCCCGAATTTCAGACCGTCGAGACGCCGACGCCTGGACCGGGTCAAGTGCGGGTCAAGCTCAGCGCCGCGGCGCTGAATCATCGCGACGTCTGGATCATGCGCGGCAAGTATCCGGGCATCAAGACCCCGATTATTTTGGGCAGCGATGGCTGCGGCGTGATCGACGCGATCGGGCCCGATGTGGCCACGCCGCTCGGGGGGCGCGTGATCATCGATCCCAGCCTCGGGTGGGGCGACAACCCGGCCTATCAGAGCGGGAAGTACCAGATCTTGGGGCTGCCGAAGGCCGGCACGTTCGCAGAATATGTGGTGGTGCCCGTGGCCAACGTGCATGCGGCCCCGGCGCACCTCAGTGACGCCGAGGCCGCCGCGCTGCCCCTGGCCGGGCTCACCGCATACCGCGCCCTCATCAGCCGCGCCCAGGTCAAGCCGGGCGAGCGGGTGCTGATCACGGGCATCGGCGGCGGCGTGGCCATCAAGGCGCTGCAAATCGCGCTGGCCATCGGTGCGCAGGTCTGGGTGACCAGCAGCCGACAGACGGCCATCGACCATGCCGTCGCTCTGGGTGCCCAAGGCGGCATCCTGTACACCGAAGAGAGGTGGAGCCGCGGCCTGCAACGCCAGGTGCCGGGCGGCTTCGATGTGATCATCGACAGCGCCGGCGGCGACGGGTTTGGTGAGGTGATTCGGGTGGTTGGCATGGGCGGCCGCGTCGTCTTCTATGGCGGCACCGCCGGCAAGTGGCCCAAAATTTCGCCACAATTCCTCTTCTTCAAGCAGGCCTCGATCATGGGCACGACCATGGGCAGCCCCGTCGAGTTCGCGGCGCTGCTGGCACTGGTCGATCGCACGCAGCTGCGGCCCATCGTGTCGAGCGTGCGCCCGCTGGCCGAGGGCGCCTCGGCGTTCGCTGACCTCGAGGCCGGGACCCAAATCGGAAAGGTCGTGCTCACATGCGCTTGATGATCCTGATGGCAGCGGCGTTGTCGCTGATGGCCTGCGATGACTCTCAGCCCACGCGCGCCGCCCAAGAGGGCGCCGACGCAC
>JBNMOZ010000439.1:0-5515 GCA_051276005.1 Bradymonadia bacterium
CGCGTGGCGGTTTTGGCATCGGTGGCGATACAAAAGATCCGCCAGCCGTGTCAGCAGTTTGGCGCATGGGCATCGCGGCCGAACGGCGCGTGCTCGCGACGCAGTATGCCAACGGCAACCCCTCGGAGATGGCGCGGCTCCGAGTCCGGCGGCTCCGAGTCCGGCGGAATCCGCCCGCTGAGCGAGTGGGCTATTCGAGCAGGCCACTTCGCTCGGCCTCGGCGAGGCCCGTCTTCGAGGCGTAGTAGGTCCACATCCAAGCCTGATACAGCCGACCCCAGCTCTGGCGATGCGCCAGCACTGCGTTCACCAGACGCAGGCGTGCCGAGAGCCAGTCCGCAGGCCTCTCGACATCGATGCGCCACACCTTCTTTGGGGTCCAGGCTTCGAATCGTATCGCGCCGCCATCCTGTCGTATGTCGCGAAAGACCGCGCCCTTGAGCGCGCCCACCGTCGTGCGCGCCAGCCGATTGGTGGTGTCCGGTTCGCAATGCGGCCCTGCGTCCATCGTTCCGCAGGCGGACTGCCTGATCGCCTGTCCGTACTGGATCCAGAACGCAAGCAGCGTAGAGCTCGGATGACTGTGCTCTCGCTGCGGTGCTTTGGGCGCCAAATGCTTGGCCTCGCGCATCAACCGCTCGAATGATGGGCCGTCGTTCGCTTTGGCCAGCAGCGTGGTGAATGCGATCTCAGCGGGTGTCATCGCGTTGCCCACCAGATCCATCTTCGCGGGCCAGCCTTTGAGGCGGACGAGTTGTTCGACCACGGCCGCCCGTTGATAGGTGTTCGTGGTGTTCGCCGCACACGCCTCAAGCTCCGCGGTGGCTGAGCGTTGGGCCGCTTCGGTCCGCGGCAAGCAGGCTTCGACGTTCGCGACCCGTGACAGGCAGGCGTCGTGGTTGCGCGGGTCGTTGCCGCACCCAAAGAACATCGGCATGCAGGCGCAGGCATCGGCCTGACCGGACTTTCGCGCCCATGCGCAGGCGGTCGGGCACCAGGGCAGCCGTTGCCAAAGCCGTGGGTCCTCCACGGCGGCTTCGATCCACAGCGCCTGCGCATCGGGGTCGCCGGCACAGAGCCGACGTTGCACATAGCCCAGTACCGGCTCTGAGCGAGCGGCGTATCGCTCTCTTGGCCGAGTACGCACGGCGAGATCGGGCAGCAGATTGGTGAACGTGGGTTCGAGATTGGGCGGGCGCGACTCGGCGGCAGTGGTGACCTGCGCGCCGGGAGGATTGAGAAGGCTGAGGAGGATGAGGAATGTGCCCATGTGGATTGCCCTGATCGTTGAGTGTCGCCTGCTTGAGCGCTCTACGGGCGGTTTCGGTCCGGTTGTCCGGGCGAGACCGACAGTGACTCCCTGACTGCGAAGACTCCCCTGACCGAGACCCGACGACGCCTCGACTGGATCACGCGTGCCCCTCAACGCATCCCGCCAATATGGCGACCGGCATCAGCATGGTGCATCGAGACGAGAGACGCGGTTCCTCCTCTTCGGGACGGGGGTGGCTCCGAGTCCAGCTGATCGGGCTGCGGCGCCGCGGAACCCTCGGTCATGCAGCGGTCCAATGATGTTCGCGTACGCCCGCATCAGACCGTCGACCAGTCGGCTACCGTCCCGCGCAGGACGAGCATGTGGTGCTCCGTGGCTGAGAGCGCGACGACTTCATCGCGGGCGTCGACAAGAATGACGCCCGGCTCGGTCACCTGCGCGATCAGGTCGATGGCGCGCTCAAAGTCGACCGTGACCGGGCTGAAGGCGCCCCGCCTGACGTGACTCACGACGACGTACATCGGCGCCTGAAGGTCGAGCGCGCTCAAGCACTCGCGAATCGAGTCGGGTTGAAACAACGGGAGCGTCTTCCAGGTCGGCGTGGCATAGCGCGCCGACCATTGTATGGCCGGCAGCGAGTCTTGGAGATGGTCGGGGAGCTGGACGAGGCCCGGCCGCGTCAAGCGCGTCAGCGCTGTGTGCAGTTGCCGATGTTGCTCATGAAGGGTCATTGGGTCTTCTTCAGTCGGCCAACCTGCCGATCGCGCGGCGCGCGTCTGCCCGTCTTCGATGAAGAGAATCACCCCCGCCACCGCAGGCGAAATGGGCACCAGCAGGGGGCAATCGCATTGCGTCTCTACGAACGCCGGCCAGATCGACCGCAGCAGGCCCCACGTCGTCTCGATGATCTGCGTGCTGCTGATGCAATACGCTACGGGCAGATGATCGGGCCAGTCCACCGCGGCGCCCAGCAACACGCTGAAGGCCTCGACGGCGTCACCACCTGCATTGAGCGCCGCGTCCCAGTTGCCCACCGGCAGCCAGGTGCCGCTGTCGATCCATGCGTCCTGCGGCAGGTTGAAGTAGCGCGACGAGCGGGGTCCGAAGCGCGCCCGCCAGAACGCGATCGCCGAGGGCTTGGAGTGCACGCGCACCGATCGCGCCGGGACGTCCGCCAGGTAGGGCGCGAAGTGCGATGCGTACCGCGAGGCCTCGACCGGGATCATGGCCTACTCCGAGGTGTGCCAGAAGAACCCATACTGCGCGTCGGCGCTGCGCACGTACACCGCATCGAGGTTGCACGCCAAGGTCAGGCGCACGCCCAGAACCGGACGCAGGATTGTGCTTCGGACCACCGCCAGGTGTCCGCGACAGACGGCGTCGATGGACTGCTGCAGCGCGGCCTGCGGGATGGGCGCTGGACGGCAAAGGGCGATCAGCGCACGCATCTCGGTGGCATCTTCGACCACCTCGCCCTCGTCCAGCGCGCCGAGGCAGGCCAGCCAGAAGTCGGAGACGTCGACATCGAGCCCGCCTTGCAACCCTTCGACGCTGAATCCATGAGAGGACTGCTCGCGATACACGTAGGTCTGCAGGCGAACGCGCGGGCGTTGCCGCTCAAGCGCTGCCAGAAGTCCGGTGCTGGCGAGTTGCTCGTCGAGCATCATTTCTCCTCACGGTAGGGTAGATCCGATTTTCGGCTGTTCCCATTCCTCCAGCGTCTCGATGGCTATGGCCCTGGCCTCTCCTGAGCCGCTGTCGCGCGTCTGCTCCAAGAGATGCCGACCGACACTCAAGCTCACGGTGAGGGTCGCGGCGGCGTCGACGAACGCGACGTCATTGTGCCAGGCGCGCTCCAGCCACAGACCAATGGATCGCACCACCGGCGGTGAGAGAGGTGTCGCGTGCAAGGCCTGGCAGTCCTGCAACTCGCTGAGCGCCTGAACACGTCTGATTGGCTGGCCTGTTTCCGCGATGATATGCCCGATCCAGGTTTCAATTGCCGCCTGAGACAAGGGCATCGGGATCGTGAAGATTTCGGGTGGTGTCGTGGGGGTCACTCAGCCGTGCCCGCGATCCGGGATGTCGATGCGAGAGACACAGACAACACTCCAAGCCCCTACATCTTCCAACGCGAGCACTCCTACCTGAGCGGCGCGCAGCGCCAAGAATGCTATCGCATCCTGACGGCGCGCAAACAGTCCGTCGCGCGTCAACGTGGTCGAGCCAACGAGCCCAGGCAGCCCAGGCTCGTGCATGAGGATCGAGTGCCCACCACTCGGCCGACCGACGTCCCAACCAAGCGCGGCGGGTTGAGCGGTCATTTTGAAGCGCAGCAGGGCGAGCCGGTCATGATGCGGGCGCGCGGCCTCGAAGTAGCGCGTGGCGGTCTCGTCGTCGCGCAATGCGGGCTGCCACTCTTCTCCGGCAAGCGTATCGAAGGCATACCAGTCGGTTGCGTCCGTCACGGCGTCTATCCACGGTCCATCGCCGTCAAACCGTGGCCACCATTCGCAGCCGAGCCCGAGATGCCCGTCGACGCCCGGGAACGGGGTCACGAGCGCTGTGGGTCGAGCAACCGCGAACCATGGAAGATCGGCTTCGTTCACGATCACCCTTCTCGAACGGCACGCCCGAACGCCGCCGCGGCGCGCAGGCGAGATCCATCGAAGCGAACCGGGGCGCCGGCGCGTGCGATCTCGATAAAGGCCGGCGGGAGACCGACTTTGTAACGCTCGACGTAGTACGCGAGGTCTTGTCGCCACACCCATCGGCTGTCGGTCAGGAGGCCGCTCCCGCCGGGATGGGACGTGCCCGGGTCGAGCGGATCGACGCACATCTCCATGCTGTCGACCACGCCCACGCCCGCGCGAAGGTGGTCGAGGACACGCGCGACGTCCGCGGTGGCCAACTGGCCGAGCGCGTCGAGCAGTCGCGGCAAGTGGGGTCCGCCCTCCGCTTCGAGCTCGGCGAAGGCACCCAGGGCTTCAAACATGTGCGCAGCCCTTTCGGCTGTCGGTCGGTCCTTTTGCATACGGAGTGATCCGATCAGGCGCTCGGATAGTCGTAGGGGAGCACTTCGAACTCGATCGTCTGCGCAGCAAAGAAGAAGGCCGAACGCTGAATCGCCGTCGCGCTGGGCGCCTGGGAGAAGTCGGGCGCGAGGTCGAGGTACCATCCAGCATCATGAAGCAGGCTGAATCCGTCGCTGAGGACTTGATGATGGCTGGTGTTGGTGTGCGCAGCTCGCCACGCGCTGACCTGACGCAGCGAAAGGCGCAGGTTCATTCCAGTCTTCACCAGGCGGGACGATGGCGATCACGATGTCGGCGGTCCGCCGGGCGAAGTCGTAGTTGATTCGTCGAATCAATCCGTCGCCACCGTCGCCAAAACGAGTCCGGAAGCTGGCGAGTTCTGTGGGGAGCAGTGCAGTCATGTGCCGATTGTAGCTGTCCTGACTGTATTGCCCCAGTTGAATCAACGGCGCAGCTTGGCGACGCGACTCAGTCAACTGTCGGCCTGACGATGAGTCATTCGCGGCGCCTTATACTCAGGCATGCGCGGGCGCTGCAGGTTCACGAAGGCACGCGTCAGAGCGCCCAACGAGGTCATGTACAGCTCAAGCGCGAACTCAGCCAAGGCGCCGCGGGACGGGCGGTGGCTCCGAGTCCGGAGGCTGCGGCCGAGAACTGCGGGCGCGGCCATCGATCGCCCGAACACTTCCGCACGATCAGCCCACATACCACCGTCGAGCTTGTGCCCAGCGACGCGCCGGGGGTGTACGTGGCCAAAGGCGACAGCAAAGCGTGGCAAAGGTGGCGCGCGAAGATCCAGGCGTTCACCGAGGCGTGGCGCGCCGCGCTGGCGAGCTGGATCAACGGCAGGCAGGCGTGCTTTCCGGCGTGTGGGTGGGTGCCATACGGGGCGTGCCATGCGCCGGGCTATCCGCTGCGAGAATAGCGCGAGCGGCTGATCGCGGGCGACGCGACCGATTCAGGCTGGCGATCTGCGAGGCGGCGATGGTGCGGTGCGTCTGGGGATAGGGCAATGGGACGCGGCGCGCGGACGGTTCGGGTGATTTGAGAGGTATTGAGAGGTGGACGGCGTTCGAAGGTTCTGATCGGCGCTCGGTTGGCGTTCGATCGAGCTGCGCGGGGGACGATCGGAGGCTCCGACTCCCGGCCCGGCGGCTTGATTCCTCCTCTTCGGGACGGGGGGTGGCTCCGAGTCCAGACAGTCGGC
>JBNMOZ010000440.1:0-5496 GCA_051276005.1 Bradymonadia bacterium
GCGTGCCGGTGTGTACCCGCTCGGCGCGGGGGGTGAACGCCACTCGAACGCCCAGGCCAGGCAGGGGACCATCGCCGGCGGCGGGCAGCTCGGCGGGCAAATCGGGCAGGCTGTCGGCGTCGAGGGCGAAGGCGGGGTCGGTGTCGTCGCTCAGGAAGAGTGCGTTGAGGATCAACGGCGCGCCTCCGCAGCTTTGGATCGTCAACGGTCGCGTGTCGGCGCGGTTGATCAGGCTGCTGCGAAACTCCAGGGCGCCGGGGTCGATGTCGACGCAGGCCGCGGCGCCGTTGGCGGTGAGCACCACGACCACCTCGGGGCGGTTGGGATCATTGCTGAAGATGGACAGCTGTCCGCGATCTGGCCCCTCGGCGAGCGGCGCGTATTGCACGTCGATCGTCATGGTCGACCCCGGCGCCAGGCCGGGTGCGCCATCGTCGTCTGGATCGTCGAGCAGCTCGGGCTGGCGGCGTGGATCGCGGCCCTCGATGAGGGGCGTAAAGTCCTGCGAGCCGTTGAGTAGAAGCTGGTCGATGATCAGCGGCTCGATCCCGATATTGGTCACGGTCACGGGGCGCGTCGCGCGGTCCTCGGCCATCACTCGACCGAAGTCCACGCTCGCTGGGCCCACGTTGATCTCGGGCCCGCCTTCGGACAGCGACAGAGGAATGCGAGTGCGGCCGCGACCCTCGGCGTCGTTTGTCAGCAGCTCGATGGCGCCCTCAAGTTGAATCATCTCGGCGTCTTGGGACGCGTACTCAACGGTCAGAAACAGCGCAGCTTGCGGCCGAACGACGAGCGGATATGGCACCCGATCCGTGCCGTCGGCGTCGATGGCGATCTGCGGCGCCGCGTCTTCGTTGAGCCGGTAGAACACCGTGAAACCCGCCGTGTCTGGCACGTCGAGGTGGATCTCGGCGACGAGCAAGTCGCCGGTCCCCACGTTGCGGACCTGCACTTCACGTTCGGCCGACGCGCCGGGCACGATCTGCGCGAAGACCAGCGATGATGGGGTCACCTGAACCGAGGGGGTGTTGAGCAAGTCGAGCGGGTGCCGATCGCAGCCCAAGAGCGCGAGGCTCACGAGCCCCGCCATAAGCACTGTGTTGATTGATGTCGTCATGTCTCTCCTTCGATGCCGAACAACCGGAGTCGCGGTGGGCCGCGCTTATGGGTCGTACTCTCCGGTTTGACTGGGGCTGTGGGCAGTGCAGTCTCGTTCAGTGCAATCATTTTCCGCAGTGATCAGGGCGCGCCGTTGCTGACATGGGAAGTCATGCAACTCATCAACACATCAGCAATAGATCGCTCGCCTGAAGACGTGGGTAGAGTTGCCACGTCTTTTCTTGCGCGCGCCCCGGTCGACTCTGCTACAAAATTGACCCCCTTTTTTGGAGGGGCTTCTTCAACGGATGCTCGCTTCAGGCGAGATGCAGACGAGGTGCTGATGAGTCTAGGTGAGACCGAAGCGACGATCATCAGCGAAGAAGAAGGCATCCTATCGAACGTGCAAGCGAAGCTGGCCGCGCACGTCGTCGCGCCCGCCGCCCGCATGGACTTCGACAAAGAGATGATGGCCTTGCGCGATCAGCTGGCCGAGGAGCGGGCCGAAGATCACGCGATGCTCGTCGAGCACATGACCCGCCTGGCCGCGCTGCGGCGAGCGCAGGATCGCGAGACGGTGTTTCCGGCCGATCCGCAGAACCCGTACTTCGCGCACCTGCGCCTGACCGACAAACACAAAGGCGAGGCGCGCGAGCGCGACGTGCTCATCGGTCGACGGGCGTTCATCAACACCAAGGCCGGGGTGCATATCGTCGATTGGCGCAACTCGCCGATCAGCCGCATCTACTACTGCTACAACGAGGCCGACGAGTACGAAGAAGAGTTCGCCGGCGAGCTGCAAACCGGGCACGTCAATGTGCGCCGCACGCTGACCGTGCGCCGCGGGGTGCTCGAGCGCGTCCGCACGGCCGACATGGCGCTCATGCGCACGCCCGAAGGCTGGGGCCCCGAGGCCGTCACTCGTCAGCGCCTCGAAGGCGGCGTCGGCACCGCGATTCGGCCGCCGTCGGGCGTCATGGGCGGCAAGGCTGACAACCGCCTGCCCGAGATCACGGCGATGATCGATCCCGAGCAGTTTCGCATCATCACCGACCGCCGCACCGGCGTCGTGATCATCCGCGGCGGCGCCGGCACCGGCAAGACCACCATCGCGCTGCATCGCGTGGCGTACCTGCACTTCCAAGATCGCAAACGCTTCGCCGCCAAGCGAATCCAGATCATCACCCCCGGGCTGGCGCTCAAGCGCTATGTGGCCTCGGTGCTGCCCGCCCTCGACGTCAGCGGCGTGCCCATCGACACGTTCGGCGGCTGGGCCATGCGCACGCTCAAGCGCCTGGTGCCAGGGCTGAAGCGGCGCAAGCTGACCGACGCGACGCCCGTTGGCGCCGGTCGACTCAAGCGGCATGCGGTGGTCTTCACCCTGATCGAAGAGGCCGTCGCCGAGCAGGCGCGCAGCTTCGATCCGGTCATCAAGGCCGCGGGCGGCGACGTGCTGCTCAAGGCCTGGGTGCAGCGCCGCAACTTGCCGCCGATGGCGCGCATCACCGCCTTGTCGCGCTGGATCAAGACCCAGGACGGCCTCAACACGGTGCCGATCCGGCGGGCGATCGACACGGTCAAAGACGAGCTGAGCGATCCGCTTGAGATGTGGGCAGAGCTGCTCACCGACCGCGGGCGCGTTGAGAAGGCGCTCAAGGCCGCGGGCGCCCAGTACTACGAGTGGGAGCTCGACAACCTGGTCGAGTCGGTCTCGGCTCAATCTGACGAGCCGGCCGATCGCAGCGACATCGACCCGCACTTGCGCACCGGCATCGACGGCGCCTCCATCGACGCGGGCGAGCTGCAGGGCCACCTCGACGTCGATGACGTCGCGATCCTGCTGCGCATCTGCCAGCTGCGCTATGGCCGCTTGACCGGGCCCTCGGGCCAGAAGGTCAACTACGAGCATGTCGTCGTCGATGAGGCGCAAGACCTGCCGCCCATCGCGCTGGCCGTGCTCTGCGGCGCAGTGCAGCCCGGCGGCCCGGTGACGCTCGCGGGCGACACGGCGCAGCGGCTCAGCCTCGACAACGGGTTCGGTGATTGGGACGCCGTCGTCGACCTGCTCAACCTGTCCAAGGTGCATATGCTGCCGCCCCTCGCGGTCGCCTATCGCTCAACGCGCCAGGTGATGGAGGTCGCGCGCCATGTGCTCGGCCCGCTCGCGCCAGCCGATGCGCCGCAGGACGCCCGCGAAGGCGCACCGGTGGAGCTGTTCCGCTTCGAGGAGCAGGGCGAGGCCGTGGCGTTCTTGGGCGACGCGCTCAAGAGCCTGCGCAGCCGAGAGCGCCGCGCGTCAGTCGCGTTGGTCGCGCGCAGCGCCAAGGTCGCCGACATCTACTACGCCGGCCTCAAGCGCGCCGACGTGGGCGGGCTGCGTCGGGTGCGTGAGCAGGAGTTCGACTTCACGCCGGGCATCGACATCACCGATGTCGTGCAGATCAAGGGCCTGGAGTACGACTACATCGTGCTCATCGAGGCGACCGCCGAGCAGTGGCCGGTGCGGACTGAGAACCGGCACTTGCTGCATGTGGCGCTGACAAGAGCGGCGCATCAGCTGTGGTTGATCTGCTCAGACGCGCCGTCGCCGCTGCTGCCTGAGGCTTTGATCGACGGTGGGTGATCGGTTGGGGTGATCGGGGCGCTCGTCGGTTCAGTAGGTAGCAAGTCTGCTACGTAACAGACTTGCTACCTTCTATGCCGCTCGGTAAGTGAAACCCGGCTCCGCACAAATCTGCAGAGCGCAACAACGAGGCGAGACAACGCCTCTCTTGACCGTGTGCTCACAGCGATCGGGATCACTCAGGCGGCTCAACCGCGTGAGTTCTCAAGGCCATCGGAGCGATGACGGTCAGGTGGTACGGCAGCCAGACGTGCAGCCTGATCCGCAAACACCGACCCAGGCCTTGAGAAGGCGCGCGATGGCGGAATTTCCGACCCCCTTGCGGGGTCGCCGTCGAGGCGAGGAAATTCCCGCGGATCGGTGGGAGCACGCCGACGTGGCGTTGCTGGTGCGTCTCGTTGGGTAGACACGATTATGAAGTCGGCGGGGACATGGCCTTCTCGGAACGATCCGCGAGAGAATTGGGGGATCCGGGGTCTCCCCGGTGTTGGCCGTAGGCCGACCCAAAGCGCCGAAGGCGCGTAAAACAGCGCACCGCCCTAGATCTCCACCCGAGCGCGCGACCAGCACCGGATCGTACACCGCCTCGATGAGCAAAGTGCCGGCAGGGCCTTGAGAACACCACAAGGGCGCTCTCGGGCACCCGTCCGCATACAGCTTCGATGCAGGAAGACCTGGCTCGAGACCCTGTGCCGGCATAGGCAGTGATTGGCTCGACCGGGCTCGGTTCTGGGTCGCCGCAATGTGCATACCGGTGCTGGTCGCGCGCTCGGGTGGAGATCTCGGGGCGCTGCTCTGTCTTGTCGCGCCTTCGGCGCTTTGGTCAGCTTCGCTGACACCGGGGAGACCCCGGAGCCCCCAATTTCCTGGCGGATCGTCTTGAGAACGCCGGCGCGCTGCCGACTTCGCAGTCGCTCCTACGCGACGAGACGCCCCCCCCACCGCCACGTTGGTATGCTCCCACCGATCCGCGGCAATTTCCTCGCCTCGACGGCGACCCCGCAAGGGGGTCGGAAATTCCGCCATCGCGCGCCTTCTCAAGGCCTGGGTCGGTGTTTGCGGATCACGCAGCACGTCTGGCTGCCGTAACACCTGACCGTCATGGCTTCGATGGCCTTGATAACTCACGCGGTTGAGCCGCCTGAGTGATCCCGACCGCTGCTGGCACACGGTCAAGAGACGCGTTGTCTCGCTTCGTTGTTGCGCGCCGACGATCGACGACGACATGTGCCCTGACCCGCGAGGTGACTGAGAGGCGCCGCTCAGCTCAAACGCGCGTTCGAGACCACAAAATGCGCCGGCGTCGTATAGTGCGAACATCACCCGGCCGTCGAAGCCGCTCACCTTGCCGGGCAGGCTGAGGCCAGCGTGCCGCTGGGCTTAGAGGCCCGTGATGGTCGATCAGGGGACGGGGCAGCGAACATCGAAGAAGGTCCCGGCAGTGAGTCTTTCGGTGGACTCAACTCGAACCCCGACTTGCTCAAGTATGAGGTGCGCCTGTGCGACTTCGGCCGGTCCCGTCGTTCGGTTCGGCCCGAGGTACCAGAGTCGCGCGCGAATGGTCTTCGCTGAGGTCGGGGCAGCGCCGATAGACACTTCTGCCCACAACGCTTCGACCCTGCCGGTTGACTTCACGGTTATCTCGTGAATTGTCGTAGGCCCTTGATACATTTGTGAGCTTACGAAGCTTACGATGTCTTCGAGCGATCTGTCTTCGCGCGTCTTGCGCTGGCCGTCGACGGTGAGTTGGACCTTGAAACGGTACTCGTCCA
>JBNMOZ010000441.1:0-5493 GCA_051276005.1 Bradymonadia bacterium
GGTCGATCTGCGGGTCGTGACCCTGAGCGGCGGGCTGGTGGGCGAAGGGCTGTGGTTCGAGCAGACCGAGCGCGACGACCGCGACGCCGATCGGGCCAGCGCCGCGTGGGCGGTGGGCTTGGTGGCGGGCCTGGAGACCGTGCCGTTGGGTCCGATCTCGCTGATGTTGACCGGTGAGTTGGGCGTCGTCGGCTATCGCGCGGCGACCGACGATCGGGGCCCGACGGGGGCTGAGCTGCGCACCGTCACGACGTGGCGCACCACATTGGGGGTCGGCCATGCGTTCTAGCGGCATCTCACCCGTACTCTTGATGGCGCTGCTCGCGGGCTGCGGCGATCCCATCGTGGGCGATGACTACCTGGGCACGCCGGTCTTCGCGCTGCAGGGGGCGGTCGTGCAGTCCGAGCCCGCGCCGGTGAACGATCCCCGCCTCAGCCTGTTTTGGATCGGCTTCGATTCGCGCACCCACGACCGCAGCGTGGTGGAGCAACGCACCACCCTCGACGCCGCCTTCGCGCGGTTCGAGCTGGCCGTCTTTGACGCGCCGCCGCCCGAAGCGCTGGCCTTCGACGGGGCGGGCATCGCGCTGCTGGTGGTGTACGCCGACGGCAATGACAACGGCGCCCTCAACGCCGACCTGCGCTCGGACGACGGCGGACCCGACACCATCTTGGGCGCCAGCCCGACGCATCTGGTCGTGTACGTGAAGGATCGCCTGCCCAGCACGGGGCGCGCGGTCGACATCCTCGGCGACCTCGAACCCGGCTACCACCTGTTCGAGACCGACGACTCAAGCTGCGCGTTCGCCCGAGCCTTCGACTGCGTGGGCGTCGGCGCGCTGCGCAAGGTGGCGCCCGATGACGCCGCGCTGTTCATCCGCCTTGAGTCCAGCGCCGACGCCGTGATGGTGCCCAACCCCGCGGTGCCGGGGCAGCCCAACAGCATGACCAATCCGCCGAATGGCAGCCTCTACGGGCCGTAGCGATCACGGGCCGTCGCGATCACGGGCCGTCGCGATCACGGGCCGTGGGATCGCAGCAGCCGCGATCGGGCCCTTACAGCTCGACCATGAGCTTGCCCTGCTTCTCGCCGCTGAAGAGCAGGTGGATGCCTTCGATGGCGCTCTGCAAGCCGTGCAGCGTGTGGGCGCGATACTTGAGTTGGCCGGCGGCGAAGTAGCCCAGCAGCTTCTCGGTCATCGCGGGCGCGTCGCCCCAGTGGTCGGGCATCGTGAAGCCGGTGATCGTCAGGCGCCGCTTGATGATGTTGATCCAGTTGGGGCCCGGCCCCGGGGTGGCCGTGTTGTAGTCGGCGATCATGCCGCACACGATGATGCGCCCGTGGGCGTTCATGCGACCGAATATGATGTGCTGCACCGGCCCTCCGGTGTTCTCGAAGTACAGGTCCACACCGTCGGGGGTCGCGTCGGCGAGCTGCGCGGCGAGATCGGCCGACTTGTAGTTGACGGCCGCGTCGAAGCCCAGCTCGTCCACGAGCCACCGGCACTTGGCGTCGGTGCCCGCGGTGCCCACCACCCGCAGCCCCTCGGCCTTGGCGATCTGGCCGACCATCGACCCGACCGAGCCGGCCGCGCCCGACACGACCAGCGTCTCCCCCGCCTTGGGCTGGCCGATGCGCATCAACCCCTGATAGGCCGTCAGCCCAGGCAGCGCGAGCACGCAAAGAACGGCCTCCGCGGGTACGCCTGCCGGCAGCTTGCGCAGCCCGACGCCGGTGCTCACCGCATACTCGGTCCAGCCGATCATGCCGTGCAGCCGATCGCCCACTGCGTACCCCGGGTGGCGCGACTCGACCACCGCCGCGATGCCGCTCGACCGCATCACGTCGCCCAACTCGACGGGGGGGATGTAGCTGTTGCGATCGTCGCTCATCCAGCCCCGCATCGCCGGATCCAACGACATATGGGTCTGCTGGAGCAGGATCTCTCCATCTTTGAGTTCGGGGGTCTCGCGGGTCACGACCTCGAACACGTCGGGGGTGATGGTGAGCTGGGGGCGCTTGACGAGGGTGATGGCGGTGTACTGCACGGGTCGACTCTCCAGGGTGAAACATTCTGGTGGGACCCTACTGCGGATATCGCGGCTCGACGACTGTAGATGCCCGTTGAGGCCCGTTGAGGCAGGCCCGCTTACCGCGGCCCGTGCAAGCCAATGAAGTTGAGCGCTTCGGTCACGCCCGAATTGAAACCACCCGCGGACGCCTCCATCTTCAGCGAGGCGCTCTGGTTGATGCTGTCGCCACTCCCGAACTCAACCGCCTTGTTGATGAGATCTGGCACGATGTCGAGCGAGAAGCTGATCCCGACCTCGAACTTGGCGCCGTTGACGAAGCTGCCGGCAAACCCGCTGTCGTCGAGGCCCGCGAGGCGCTCCAATTGGCCCGCGATCTCGTCCATCTTCGCCTGAGTCGCGGCGATCGCCGCGCCCCATTGGTCCAGCACGTCGCCGCCATTGTTTGCGATCTCGAGGATGTTCGCCAAGAACACGAGGGCCGTCGCCCCGAAGCCGTGGAAGAACCCGATCATGGCGGCCATGACGTCGGTGTGGGTGGGCACCTCGCCGCCCGCCGATCCGGTGACAAAGCGGCTGCTGAGGAACGCGTAGCCGATCGCCGCGGACCGACCGCTGGGGTCGCGCATCGTGTAGGGGTTGTTGTTGGCGTACGCATACGGGTGCTGGGTGATCGCCCGCGCGCGCACGCCGGATTCGGGATCCTGTTGCAGGAACCGACCCGCCGTCGGCGAGTAGGTGCGCGCCCGGAAGTCGTACAGCCCCGTGATCGGCTCGATGGGCCGCGCGCCGAAGCCAAATGGCAGGTCGACATCGCCATCCCGCAGGCTGCGCTCGCCCCAAGGATCATAGCTGTATCGCGCCACGAGGTCGCCGGCTGCGTCATAGACCGCCGCGACGTTCCCACGGGTGTCGAGCACCGGATACAGCGCGCCAGCCGGCGTGACGTACGCGAGCATCTCGTCGACGCGATCGCCGTGCACAAAGCGCTCGATCACCGCGCCCTGATCGTCTAACCGCCAGGTGATCTCGCCGCTGTCGACCACCTCGAAGGTCGTCACGCCGTCGACGGTGCGCGCGGTGCGCCGGCCAAGGGGGTCGTAGGTGTACTCGACGGCGGAGCCTGCGCCGCCGTCCGCGACGTCGACGCGCACCAGATGGCGCTGGGCGTCATACTCGAAGGTCTGCGTGATGCCCTGCCCGGGCAGGATCCGCTCGACGGTGCTCCCGGCCGGGTCATATTGGGTGGTGGCCCCCGCTTCGGTCACGACCCGCGCGTCGCCGATGACCTCGGCGTCGGTCGCCTGGCCATCGATGGTGATGCCGGTGCGGGTGCCGCGCCCGTCATAGCGGTAGCGCAGATCGGTGGCGGGCGCGTCGCCGCCAGCCCGGTTGAAGCGCGTCAACTGGCCGGCCTGATCGTACTCCAGCGTCACCAGCCCATCGTCCTCAGCGACGATGCTGATCGGTCGACCGACCGGGTCGAGCTCAAGCAGCTCTTCGACCGCCTGATCGCCGCCCACGGTCGCGAACCCGAGCGGTCGCCCGGCGATGTCAAAGCTGTAGTTGACCTCGACCCCGTTGGGGAAGCTGACACGGGTGACCCGCCCCTCGCCGTCGCGAGTGTATGCGACGCGTCCCGCGCCCGGCGCGGTGACCGCGGCCAGTCGACCACGCCCGTCGTGCTCATAGGTGGTCTGGCCATCGGGGCCGATCATGGCGGTGCGTCGCCCGGCGAGATCGTAGGTGTAGCTGAGATCGGCGTTGGGCCCCTGCGCGCGCGTCAGACGATCGTCGTCGTCGTACTCAAGCAGCCACTCCTGTGCGTCACGCGCCATGCGCGCCAGGCGATCGCCCAGGTCAAACTCCCAGACGTCCAGCGATCCGCCGATGACCTCGCGACGGTCGATATTGCCCGACAAGTTGTCGCCAAACACGACCCGCTGCCCGTTGCGATCAACGCGCGCCAGCACCTTGGCCTCGGGGCTGAACTCGTACCGACTCCGGTTGCCGAGCGGATCGATCCGCTCGGCGTTGAAGCCGTCGATCGTGACGACATACTGCACCCGATCGCCGTTGGCATACTGCGTCTGGGTCAGCGCGCCCTCAGGCCCGTAGCTGTAGGCGGTCACGTTACCGTTGGGATCGATCGCCTCAGCGACCGCCCCCCGCGGGGTGTAGGCAGTGCGCCATTGCGCGCCGTCGGCGTCGATGATGCGGGTCAGGCGTCCCAGGCCATCGCGCTCGAACACGATCGCCGCGCCGTCGGGGGGTATGAGGCGCGCCATGCGCCCGACCGCGTCGTATTCGAACTCATACAGCTCGCCGGCGCTGTCGAACATCGACGTCAGGTTCGCCGCCGCGTCGTACTCGTAGACGCGCGCGAAGCCGCCAGGGCCCGCCTTGCTGGCCACGTTGCCCAGCGCGTCATAGGTGAATTGCGTAGCCCCGCCCATCGCGTCGGTGACCGAGGCGCGGTTGCCGCCAGCGTCGTAGGCGATGCGCACCGTGCCGCCGCTCGCGTTGGTCACGTCGGTGACTCGGCCCTGGGCGTCACGCACGACCGCGATGCGATGACCCAAGGCGTCCACGGCCTCGACCAGCTGACCCTGCTGCCAGCTGAATTGATGACGAACCCCGCGCAAGTCGGTGACTTCACGCTGATTGCCGGCGGCGTCGTAGGCGTAATCGAAGGACTGGTCGGGCGCGAGCTCCTCGGTGACGAGCTGGCCGTCGACGTTATAGGTCATCCGCATGACGCCGCCGCCGGGGTTTTCACGCTCGGTGACCTGGCCGATGGCGTCGTAGACGTAGCGGTTCACCCCACCGCGGCGATCGGTCACCGTGCGCTCGCGCCCGTCGAGGTCGTACGCGTACTCGGTGCGGTTGCCGAGCGCGTCGATGTCGACCGTCTTGCGACCCGCGTCGTCGTACTCGCTGCGCACCATCGGGTTGCCGGCCGGGTCGATGATCTCGGCCAGCGTGTGGTTGTCGTCGTAGTTGTATTGCTGCTCGCCACCGGCTTGATCGACCACCCGCGCCAGGTCGCCCGCCGCGTCATACGCGTAGGTCACGACGCCGCCGCGCGGGTCGGTCATGCGGGTGATGCGTCCCACTTCGTCGCGCTCAAGCAGGATCTCCGGCCCAAGCGTCGAGCGGATCGCGTCTTGGAGGTACTCGATGCGGTTGCCTTCACGATCGGTCGCGCGCTGCAGGCCGTCGTCCTGGTCGATGACCCAAACCGTGCCCTCGCGGGTGGTCAGCTCATAGGTCGACAACGACTCGCGCACGGGCCGACCCGTGTCGAAGCAAACCACCCCAGCCTGCGTGTTGGCGACCGCGCAGGCCTGCGGCGACGTGAGCGACGCGCCCGATCCAGCGGGCGCGGCGAAGCTGAACCCGCCGATGGGGAAGAACGGCGCGAACTCGTAGACGATGACGAAGACCCGTCGGCTGCCGTCG
>JBNMOZ010000442.1:0-5490 GCA_051276005.1 Bradymonadia bacterium
TGCTGCCGCGATCTTCGTACCGCAGGGCGCCGTCTACGAACGCGAGTCGCCCATGGCGGCTGCTGAGGTGTGCGTCGGGCAGATGAAGGCCTGCCTCGGCGCCGCGACCGATGTCGCATGGCAGTTCGACGGTGACCTGCTCGCCGGCGCGCTCGCCCGTCATGATGTCGAGTTGAATCTCTGCCATATGTCCTCCCGAGCCTGCCCTCTCGAATCGACCTGACGGATTGACCTGACCCACCCGAGGGCGCGCGGCCCGTCGCAGTGAGGTGCCCGCGCTGTGCCTGCTGCTACTTGTGCGTCAGGTGGGCGAGCAGCAGATCGTAGGAGTACAAGGCCGCCTTGTGTGTGCGATTCTTGGGCGACTCTTTGAAAGCCTTCGCGGTGGCGGCACGCGCCGCTTCGACAGCAGGCATCACGGACGGATCGCCCTGACGCGCGATGCCAAAGAGCACCACGTTGCGCACGACGTCGTCTTTGTCGGCGACGAACTTGGCGAGGGTCTTGAGCGCCGCTGCCTTGTTCTTGCTGTTGGTCAGGCGATAGCCGGCGGCCAAGCGCACGCCGACGTGTTTGCCAGCGAGCTTCTTCTCCCAGCAGCCGACGTCGTCCTTGCACTCACGCACGGCGGCGACCTTGGCGAGCGCCTCGTCGTATTCCTTGGTCCACTGCGCGTAGGCCTTGAGGTCACGTGCGCGGCTGCCGCCCTTCTTGCCGTCCTTCTCGATGGCGGCCTTCGTCGCGGTCGCGTACTTGGCCAACTCGTCCTTGAAGCCGGTGATGGTCTTCTCGGCCTCTTTCAAGAGCTTGGCGTCGCTGCCGTCGAGCAAGTTGCCGATGGCGAGGGCGAGCTGCCCGCGGAAGCCCTGGCTGACCGGGTCGTACTGCGAGATCTCTTTCTTGGCCAGGTCCATCAGGCCCGCGACCTTCCTGGCGCCAACGATGGCGCGGGGATCGCCCAAAAAGGCGAGTTGCTGGGTCGCGGCGAGCTTGTACTCGAGCGGGTTTTGAAGGTCCGCGGCGGCGAGCAGCAGCGGGTCAACCGCGCGCGCATCACCGATAGCCGCCAACGCGCTGGCGGTCGAAATCACCTTCTGTACGCCACTCATCACGAAGACCTGGGCCTTCTTGGGGTCGTTCTGCACCGTGACTGGCATGGCCTCGGTCTTCTGCATCGCTGCGACGAGCGCGTCGACGGAGTCAGGGTGGGGCATGTCGCCCAGAATTTCGGCCGTCTTGGCCTCGATCAGGCCGCCGATGTTGTACTTGAGCTTGCGGGCGCGGTCCTCGATGACGCGGTTCTTGCGCTCAAGCGTCTCGATCAGCGCCGGTACGGCTGCCTTGGGCCCGATGCGGTTGAGGGCCATGCGGCAGGCCGCAACCTCATTGTTCTTGCGGTGATCGTCGAGCCAAAGGCAGCGGATGAGACCGGGCACGGCCTTGATGCTCTTCAGCTTGCCCAGGGCCTCAGCGGCGAGCCCCATGAACACGATCGGCTGCATGTCTGGATCGGCGTTGAGCGCGGTGAGCATCGACTGCTCGATCTTCGGCTCGGGGTACTCCGCCAGCAGGCGGTACGCGCCCCAGCGCGGCTCGTTGGGCGCGCTCTTGTTGTTGGCGACGTTGAGGTAGACGTCGATGTGCTCTTTGGCCTCCCATTCGAGGAGGATCTTGCTGGCGAGCTGCCCGGCTTTCGGCGCGTTGTTGTCTTGCAGGGCCTCGAGCAGCGTCGGCACAGCTGCCTTGTCGCCGATCTTCTGCAGCGCGACGATGATGCGGTATTTGTTCTGCTTGCGCGTGCTCTTGTAGGCCTCTTGCAGCGGCTTGACGGCCTCTTTGGCCTTCATATCGCCGAGCTTGAGGATGGCGGCGCTTTGCTCAGGTGTTTTGAGCTTGCCGATCCAATAGGCCGAGGAGGTCGGATCGACCTCCTCGCAACCGGCCACCATGAAACACAGGCTCAAGGCAGACACCCAACAGGTCACGCGGCGCATTCGGTCTCCTCAATTGTTCAGGAAGTGCTTGTAAATCAAGCGTTTGTCATAAATTTCCCGGGACGGTACATCGCCGCGCCACACCGGTCAAGCTGGTCGCTCCCGCCGAACGGCGTTGGACGAGAGTTCGCGACGCCGAAAGTCTGCTGTTAGCATCGGGCTGATGACCACGCCGCAGTCGATGTATGGCCCGCTGGCCCGCGCTCAGGCGGCGCCTCGATCCTTTGTTCGAGCGGCGCTGCTCACGCTGCTGATGCCTGGACTGGGCCATGTGTACTGTGGGCGCGTTCGCCATGGTCTGCTCGTCTGGTCCGGGGTCCTCGTCATCGCGCTGGCAGCCGCCGTCTTTTGGGCGCGGTGGCTCTTCCTGCCGGATGTTCCGCTGATCCTTGGGGGCGTCGCCTTGCTCGCCCTCGATGCGGTCCTGATCGCCGATTTGTGGCGCTGGATTCGACACGCGGGGGCGCTGTACCAGTTGCGGCCGGTCAACCACCCCTTGACCTACGTGGGCGTCAGCCTCGGTTTGGGGGCGCTGCCCGTCTTCATCGCCGCGACCGTCATCGGCTACGGCTACGTCGGATCCACGCGCGTCGACACCTACACCATGTTCCCGACATTCCTGCCGGGCGACGCGGTCCTGTTTGATCGGGCAGCGTACGCCGATCGCGCGCCTGGGAGCGGCGAACTCGTCGTGGTCCGGCGGGGGTTTGAGTTGCGGGTCGCCCGCGTCATCGCGACCGGCGGCCAGACCGTGCGCCTCTTTGATGGTCGACCGTCCGTCGTCGGGCGCCCCATCGCGCGTCGCCCTCTCACCGGCCTGCACGTGCCGCGCTTCGCCGTATCCGAGCGTGCCCGGCTCGCCGACCTGGACGGCTTCTGGGAGGTCAACGGCGCGCGGCAGTACGTGGTCACGTACGCCAAGGGGTTGCAGGCGCGGCCGACGCTCTCGCTGACCTTGGACGAAGACGAGCTCTTCGTGCTTGGTGACAACCGTGACGCGCGGCGCCAACCCCTGGCGAACGGGCGTGTACGCCGTGTCGACGTGGTCGGTCGACCTCAGTGTATCTGGGCCTCCGAAGACGCATCTTTGAGCGTCAGACCGGGCCGCGCTGGCCTGGGCGTACATTGACATAATTGCGTCTGAGGCGTACACCCAGCGTGTGAACAGTCGGCCACCATCCTCCATGAACTACGGGCGCGTGCTCGTCGTCGACGACAGTGAAGACGATCACCTTCAGATCAGCAGGTTGTTGCGCGCAGAGGCAGAAGTTCTGCGCGCCTACTCGGCGAGCGAGGCGATGGATCGCCTGGGCCGTGACGACTTCGACGTGCTGATCAGCGATCAGAAGATGCCTCGCATTTCGGGCGACGAGCTGATCCGCATGGTCAAGAGCAACGAGCGCAGCAAGGGCCTGCGGTGCATCCTGCTGTCGGGGCGAACCTCGAACGAGCAGCTTGTCGAGATCCTGCGCTCCGGGCATGTCTTCCGATACTTCGAGAAGAACCAAACGCTGCTGACGACCGAGGGCAAGACCGAGCTGATCATGGCGGTCCGCAACGGTATCCAGGCGAGCCGTCTCGAACGCGAGGCACGCGAGCTCAACGCGCGGCTGCAATCGCAGGTCGACGCCCTGGGTAGCCAATACCGCCTGATGCGCTCGCTGCTGGCCCAGAAGGACCCCGCGTCGATGTTGGCCCAGGTGGTGTCGAGCCTGGTCGATCGGGTGCGGTGCCGTTTCGTGCTCGGCTTCGTCGATCTGCTGCCCAGCCAGGGCATGCACGGGATCGTGGCGGTCGCGCCCGGCAATCGAGCGTTGGGCGCCGCGACGCTGGACCGCTGGCGCGCATTTGCGCTGCAGTCGTTTACGCGTCTCTCGGGCCGACCGGCGGCTGACGTCGTGTTCCGGGTCGATCCAAAACGCATCGTTGAGGGCGAGAACGGCCCCGCGCCGACCGCCGATTCGCCCGTGCTGCCGGTTTTCGTCAACCGCGACCTGCGCGGTCTGCTCGTCGTTGGCCTCGCCGAGGCGTTGTCGCCCGATGAATCCAAGCTGCTCGCTGTGTGGCGTGATCAACTTCAGGACGCGTTGACTCGCGTGCACACCAGCGTGCTCGACGCCCAGCATCGCGTCGAGTTGATGGTCGAGACGATGACCGAAGGCGTCATGCTCACCGACGAGCGTGGCGTGGTCACCCTGATGAACCCGGTGGCGCGGCGGCTGCTCAACTTGCCTGACTCCACGCTGCCCGACTTCACGACTGTGCTCGGCGCCATGGGGCTGTCGAGCCTCGACGTGCTGCGCCGCGTCAGCGCGGGCCGCTCAACCGCCGAGTGGTTTGAGAAGGCGGTCGATGAGTCGACCTGGCAGGTCTTGTTCGCGGCCGTGCGCGACCACGCGTCGCGCTTCGTGGGCATCCTCACTGTCATTCGCGACGTCACGACCGAGAAGATCGCGACCAGCCGTCGCGAAGAGTTCCTGCACATCATCACCCACGAGCTGCGCGGCCCGCTGACCAGCATCAGCGGCGTGCTCGACCTTCTCGAGCGGCATATTCTCGGTGAGATGAACCTGCGTCAGACCGAGTACGTCGGCTTGGCCAAGAGCGCCTGCACGAAGATCAACAAGCTGCTCGACGACCTGCTCGATCTGGCGAAGTTCGAGCAGGGCAAGATGCCGCTGACGGTCGCGCCTGTGCACCTCGAGCGCGTCATCGCGGGTGTGGTCGATGGGTTGCGGCCGGCGGCCTGGGAGCGCGGCGTCAAGCTGTACTTCGACTGCATGGTCGAAGGCCTCATCTGCCACGCCGACGCGACGCGGGTCGGCCAGGTGGTGGTCAATCTGCTGACCAACGCGCTCAAGTTCACGCCCAAGAACGAGCAGATCACGGTCTCGGTCTTCACCACGTTCACCGCGCCCGATCTGTATCTGGTGGCGGTGCACAACCCTGGCGAGGAGATCCCCGAGGGCGACCTCGACCGTATCTTCAACAAGTTCGAACAGGTCGGCGAGCGGCGCGGCGGGACCGGGCTGGGTCTGGCGGTCTGTCGCAACATCGTCGAAGGACACGGCGGCCGAATCTGGGTCGAGAGCGGGCGCGGCGAAGGCACCACGTTTGTTTTTAGCCTGCCCGAAGAGGCGGTCGAGGTCGAAACCCGCCCGCCGGTGCGCGCTGAAGAACGCGACGTGTTGGTGCTGGGCCGGGATCGCGCCGAAAGTCGGGCGCTGGCAGCCTTGTTGGCCGGTCAGGGACACTTTGCGACCATCTGCGACGCGGCGCCAGATGCCGTGCGCGCCCAGCTCTCCAAGCACACGCCGGCGATCGCGGTCTTCATTGACGTCGAAGGGGTCCTCGAGCCGGCGGTCCTCACGGAGTTGGCGCGTCATCGCGACCTGCCCGTTCTCGCGGTCCTGCCACCCGGCATTCGAACCGGGGCGGCCGTCGACGGCGTGCTCGAGGTGCCGCCCGATCCAAGCCTGCTCACGCGCATGTTGCG
>JBNMOZ010000443.1:0-5490 GCA_051276005.1 Bradymonadia bacterium
ATGAGCGTGAAGCCGATCAACGCTGGATCGCCGACATCGGCGGCCCAACGGGCCGTGTCCCACTCAGCAAAGGCGACCACCCCATCGGGCTGAACGGGCACCGAGTCGCCGGGCGTAGAGTCGTCCACGGGCGCGAAGGCCGCCGAACCGGCCGTCCATTCGGCCGCGGCTCGGCGCCAGCTCAGGTCGGTATTTGCGATGGGGAGCGGCCAGGCCTCGGCGGGCCATGTGACCACCTGACCGTCGATGAGGAGCGGCTCGGCCTGCGCCACCGACGCGATGCCTGGCAGCGAGGAGACCGGCAGCGCGATGGCCGCCAGAGCGATGCACAGCGTCGTGAGAGCGCTTCCGCGCGCAGGGTTCAATGCGGCTGAGCGATGAGGGCCCGGTTGACGCGCGCCAGAAAGTCGGCCAGATCGGCCTCGGCCGGCAACGCGGGCTCGACCTTGGCCCAGGCCCCATCACGCTGCTCTACGAGTGACAGACCATCAAATTCGCGCACCAGCTTGAGGCCGGTCACGCCCGCCTCAACGCGCAGCTTGCCCTGGCTGAGCCCGACCGTGCGCCACGCGCCACTGGGCGCCTTCTGTAGAAAGACCGCGACGCGCTCTCCCGGCGAGAAGCGGGGCATGCCCCTGACCAACTGGCCCAGGCCCTCGACCTGCCCACCGAGCACCTCGACGGCGATGGTCGCGTCGGCTGCGCCCTTGATCAGGCCGTCATTGCGCATCTGTATGGTCGTCACGATGCGGCCCTCGCGCCACGCAGCCTTGGCCGAGAGCACTTCGCCCACGACGATTAGGTCGGCGGTCTTGACCAGGCGCGACAGGTCGAAGCGCTCGACGATGGTCGCCGACGCCGCGGTCGAGAGCAGGGTCAGACAAAGGCATATGAGAATGCGCAGCATGGGAGACCTTTCAAGGACGGACGCCCCACTCAACCACATTGGCGGGGGTTGAGTCAGTCGGGGCGAGCGCGTCGGCCGCACCAAAGGACGCTCTAGAGTTTCGCCGCTTAGAGCAGGTTCGCCGACAGCTCTGCCAGCTCGCTGCGCTCACCCTGGGTCAACGTGACCGAGCCGGCGATCTTTTGATCGCGGAAGCGATGCGCGACGTGCACGAGGCCGTTGTTGGTCGCGTCTACGTACGGGTTGTCGATCTGGTAGGGATCGCCCGTGAAGACCACCTTGGTGCCCTCCCCGGCCCGCGTCAGGATCGTCTTGACCTCGTGCGGCGTCAGGTTCTGCGCCTCGTCGATGATCATGAACTGATGCGGGATTGAGCGGCCGCGGATGTAGGTGATCGGCTCAACCTGGATCAGGCCCAGCTCGAACAGCTCCTTGTGGCCGCGCCCGCCGCCCCGACCCGCGCGCTGGTGCATGTCCATGAGAAACTCGACGTTGTCGTAGATGGGCTTCATCCACGGATCGAGCTTCTCTTCGACGGTGCCCGGCAAGAAGCCGATGTCTTTGCCCAACGGGAACAGCGCGCGGCTGACCAGCACCTTCTGGTAGCGCTCGCTCTCGGTCACCGCGTACAGGCCGGCGGCGATGGCCAGCAGCGTCTTGCCGGTGCCCGCCTTGCCGATCAGGGTGACCAGCTTGATGTTGTCGTCGAGCAGCAAGTCCAGCGCGAAGGTCTGCTCTTTGTTGCGCGCAAAGATGCCCCAGACCGGCTCGCGCCGCTTGGGCAGCGTGACCAGTCGGCCGTCGCGATGCCGCGCCAGCGCCGTGTGACTGGGGTTGCCCGCGTCGCGCAGCAGCACGTACTCGTTGGGCCCCAGCTCAAGGCCCAGCTCTTCGGTGTCGGCCCCGCCATCGTAGGCCTGCTCGACGCTGATGGCCGGCACGGTCAGCTCGCGGTGACCCTCATACAGGTCGGAGACCTCGATCTGTTCGGGGTCATAATCCTGGCTGACCAAGCCCACAGCGTCGGCGCGGATGCGCAGGTTGGTGTCCTTGGTGATCAAGAAAACCTGGCGCTCGGGCTGATCGGTTTGCTGCTCCAGCGCGCAGCGCAGGATCAGGTTGTCGTAGACATGCTGGCGCGCGAAGATCGTCTCGTCAGGCGCCTGCTCCCGCACGAAGGCCACGCGCAGGCGACCGCCCTCGGGCAGCTCGACCCCGTCGCTCAGCCGCCCGTTGACGCGCAACCCGTCCAACAATCGTGAACATTCACGTGCATTTCGGCCCAGGTTCGACTGGTCTTTCTTAAACTGGTCGAGCTCTTCGACGACGTAGATGGGCAGCACCACCTCGTTGTCGCCAAAGCGGAACATCGCGTTGGGCTCATGCAGCAGGACGTTGGTGTCGAGGACGAAGATTTTGATCATGTTCACTCTTCGGCGGATGGGGGGGGCTGCGCGTCTCGCATCGCCCGCCAGGTGCACACCTGATTGCGGCCGAGCCGCTTCGCTTCGTAGAGGGCCTGGTCAGCCTGATCGATGAGTTGAGCCTGGGTCAAGGCGTCTTGGGGCCACTGGGTCAGACCCACGGACGCCTTGACCGTCGCCCCATCGACCTCGAAGCGCAAGGCCTCGATGCCGGCGCGAATGCGCTCGCCCATCACGCAGGCCCCGTCCAAGTTACTGTCTTCGAGCACGAGCGCGAACTCTTCACCGCCATAGCGCGCGACCAGGTCGACGGTGCGGCTCAGGCGCTGCAGGCAGACCGCGACGCTGCGCAACACCGCGTCTCCGAACGGATGGCCGTGGGTGTCGTTGAGCGCCTTGAAGTTGTCGAGATCGACGATCAGCAGACACAGCGTGCTCTCGCGCCGCCGGGCGCGGTCGAGCATGTTCGAGAGGCCCTGTTGGAAGGTGCGGTGGTTGGTCAGGCCGGTCAGGCCGTCGGTGCGCGCGAGGCTGCGCAACCGCTCGTGGGCCTGAGCCAGATCGAGGGTGATGCCCATCTGCTCGGTGACCAACTGCAGCATCTGGCGGCGATGGGCGACGAAGCGATTCGGGGCGCGGCTGGCGACGGTGAGCGCGCCGATGGGCGAGCCGTCGACCTTGCGCAGCGGCAGCACCAGCAACGACTGCATGCTTGGCAGCGTATCGGACGCGGTGAAGACGCCCTGGCGTCGACCACCGCCGCCCACGGGCAGCACCTGGCCCAGGCGGACGGCCTGACCCACGAGCCCCTCGTCGCCGGTGAAGTTCAGGTTCGCCAAGGCCTGAGCGCCCTCGCCCTCGGCCCGCACGATGACATGCTCATCGCCGCGCACGATCGACAGCGCGACCAGGTCGGGTTTGACCAGCCCCTTGACGGCTTTGACGGTCGCGTCGGCCGCCTCATCGAGCCCGAGGGACCGATTCAACGCCTGCAAGGCCCCGCAAATGCGCTGCACGACCGTGCGTTCGAGGTCGGTCGCCTTGAGCTGCCGCCCCATCCGAACGGCGAGCGCCAGCGCGTCGGCGCCGTACTGCGCGATGCGCCGGGTCGTGTGATCGATGGGGCGCGGTCCGTCGATGCAGAGCACGCCGGCGACCTCGCCCGATGCGTCGAGGACCGGCACGGCGAGCACGCCATTGGGCGCCTCATCGTCGCGCTCCGCGCCTTGGGGATAGTAGGGCAATCCACCGGCATGGACTGGGGTGACGGCCACGGCCTCACCGTCGCGCAGCACGCTGCCGGGGATGCCTGCCGCGTCGGCATATGGCCCGACGAGCAGATCATCGCGCGCGGAGTCGTACGCCCGCAGGCGCACTGTTGACTCGGGGCCGCGCCACAGGACGGCGACGGTGCTCGCGTCGAGCGCCGCGCGCAGCAACTGCACCTGCAATGAGAAGCTCTGTTGGACTTGGTCGAGGGCGTACCGGCCGACGGTCGGGCGGTCGGCAAGCTCGTCGGCCGGCAGACCCGAGATCGCCGGCGTCTGTCCAGTGAGCAGCCCAAAGTCTCTCTTCGAATCATGGACTTCACTGGCCGCAGCCCGCGCCTCACGCGCCGCGCTCATATCGGCCCGCCAGGCCGCCCAGCGCGCCAAGCGCGTCAAGGCCCAGACCGCGGCGACGAGCACGCCTGCCCGAATCATGACTTCGAACCAACCGAGACGACTCGTCAGCAAGAGGCCCAACTCGAGGGCCACCGCCAAAGCCGCCGCCGGCCCGCGGACGGCTGGCGGGAACATCGCAACCAGGGCGGCGAGCACGGCCGCCGGGGCGATGAAGAGGTAGCCGCCAAGCTCACCGCCCAAGCGGGTCAGCGCCCAGGCGCTTACGATCCACAGCAGCGGACCTTCCAGCGCGCTCATGGGGCGCGTCGCCGGCGGATCCTGACCGTCCAGGCGCCACCGCGCGTCGACGCCCACCGCGACCGACAGCCCGGCTGTTGCAAGGACGCCGAGCCATATGACGCCGCCATGTAGATCGAAGCCGCCGCACACCACCGCCAAAGATGCCAGCGCGACGACGGCCATCACCCAGTGCTGGGCCGGCAACTCCGTATTCATTGGGGCTCTGTTCAGCGTGAGGGGGGCGCGCCGAGCTGGAAGACCGTTTCGCCCGGCCGCACCATGCCCAGCTGGGTGCGCGCGTAATGCAGGCTCTCGGCGTCGTCGGCGCGCAGCCGGTTGATCTCGCCCTTGAGTCGAGTGATGCGCGCCTGGAGCCGCGTATTGCGCGTCTCAACCCGACCCAACTCTTGGCGCAGGCTCTCGTTGTTGGCTTCGAGTTCGGGGTTGATCGTCAGCCGCGAGAATCCGAGCACGCCGCCCACGAGGGCGACGATCAGAGCGGGTGTCTTGAGAAGTTCGACCAGTGCACGCATGGCCACGTTATTACCACCGATGGTCGGGCCTGCACAGGCAAAATTCGCGTGATAACGACGGGGCTTGCCGAGCATGGGAGCCCTGGGCCGGGCGCCTCTCAAGACGCTGGGGGGCCCTCGAATTGCTCGAGGGCTCCCGGCTAGATCTCGATCCCGCAGACCGTCTTGAGGATCCGCGACGCGACGCGATAAGGGTCGGCGTTTGCGTTCGGGCGTCGATCTTCGAGGTAGCCGTACCCGTCCTCAGCGACGTGGCGCGGGATGCGGATGCTGGCCGTGCGGTCGGCCACGCCGTACCTGAACTCGCGGAACGAGCACGTCTCATGATCGCCAGTCAGACGCACCTCGTAGTTGTCGCCGTACTCCGTCAGGTGCGCCTCACGCCTCTCGCCGATCGCCTGGCAAGCGGTCTCGATGATGGCCATGCCGCCGGGCTCGCGCATCGCCTTGGTGCTGAAGTTGGTGTGCATGCCCGCGCCATTCCAGTCGCCGGGGGCCGGCTTCGGGTCGAGGCTGATCTCGACCTTCGGCTCGGCGCAGCGCCGAAGAATCCAGCGCGCGAACCAGACGTGATCGCCCGCCGTCAAACCATCGACCGCGCCCACCTGGAACTCTGCCTGACCCGGCATGACCTCCCAGTTGAAGCCCGACATGGCCAAGCCGGCGTCGATGGTCTTGACCATGAAGTCTTCGTAGATCGTGCGGCCCGCGATGTTCGCGGC
>JBNMOZ010000444.1:0-5482 GCA_051276005.1 Bradymonadia bacterium
CAAGCGGTACAGGCCCGTGCTGTCGGTGGTGCCGGTGTAGACCTTCCCGTCTGCGCTGCGCACCTTGACGGTCGCCTTCGCCGCGGGCGTGTCGCCATTGAAGACGGCCACGGCCAAGTCTGGGCCAAGCATGCGGGCGACGATGCGCGTCTTGGACACCCACAACAACGCGCTGGCCTCTTCGGTCTTCGCGCTGACCGTGATCATGTACAGCCCCGACTTGGGCTTGGGGATCGCCAGATCAAACTCGACGTCCTTCGCCGGCGCGTATCGCGGCACCTTGGTCGACCAGCGTCGATCGGGCGCGATGACCGCGACGTCGAGGTCGGGCAGGCCTGACGGCGCGGCGCCGGTGCGCAGGTATGCCTCCAGGTCGACCGTGTGCAGCCGCGCCGAGACCTCTTCGAGGTTGCGGGCGTGCACGGTGATCCGGGCGTCGCGTCCGGGCGTCTGCGGGGCGGGGTGGATGGCCAGATAGGTGTCGTCGAAGCGCGCCTTCTCGTCGGACGCGCCGTTGACGTCTTTGAGCTCGTCGAGCAGCACCTTCGCGGCGGCGAGGTTGCCCCGATCGAAGGCGATGATGCGCGCCAGCAACTGCACGAGCAGCGTGGTGGTGTTGGTCTCCTTGAGCCGCGCGATGCCCGAGCGCAAGCGCGCTTCGGCGGCGTCGAGGCGGCCGGCCGCGCGCTCGATCAGGGCCGACGCCCAGGCCACCTCGGCTGCGACCGCGTCGGAGGGATCGGCGGTCGCGAGCATCTTGTACTGCGCCAGGGCGGCGTCAAAGCGACCCTGGTTGGCCGCTTGGCGCGCCATCTGCCGAATCAGCCCGCGCCAGGCGGTCGTCAATGGCGCCCGCGCGGGATCAGAGGGGAAGCGCGCCAGGTGCGCTTTGATGACGGTCCTCGCGGCGGCGCGCTCTCCCGCTTGCGCCAGCAGTCCGGCCCGCAGCGATGACGCGGCGCGATCGCCGAAGGCCGCCTCGCCATCGACGGATCCCAAACGGCCCGCTTCGAGCCGCAACAAGGTCGCCGTCTTCGCGGCTTGCTTGCCGGCATCGCCGCCCAACTTCGCCAGCCGATCGAGCGCGTCCAAACGCAGGTCGAGGTGACCGGCGAGCGTGGCCGCCATCGCCTCGAGCGTGGCCGCGTCGGGCGGCAGGGCGGCGAGGAGGGCGTGGCCTTCGATGGTGTCGAGATGCGCGGCGAGCAAGCGCCGGTTGGCGGGCGAGTCTTCGGCGAGCAGGCGCTCGGTCAGCGGCTCAGACAGCGGCACGCTGAGCGTCGCCTTGGGCGCCTCACGCATGGCGGTCGCGATGCGCGCGGCCAGGGCCTGCCGGCGGGTCGGGCCCACGTCGGCGCTGAGCGCCAGGGCGTAGAGGCGCGACGCGATCGAGTATTGGGTGTCGGTCAGCGCGCGATCGGCCAACTCGATGATCCACGCGACCGTATCGGCGTCGCGCTCGGGCCCAAGCTCGATGGCACCCAGCCGGGCGTACTCGGCTGCGGCCTCGTCAGCGCGGCCCAAGTCGGCGAGCGCGTCGGCCCGCTCAAAGGCGGCGCGGCGGGCACACTCGGCGTCTTTGGGCACCGCCTCGAAGGTCGAGATGGCCGCTGCAGGCTGCTTCGCGAGCCGTTGCGCCCGACCCAGCAGGCATTGAAGCGCGGGCTTGTCGGGCGCCGCCGCGCTGCGCACCGCCTTTTGGAGTCGATCGACGGCCCGGCTGACCTTTCCGCTCGCCAACTCGATGAGCGCAGCTTCGCGTGGTTTGGGCTCAGCCTGGACGGCGGCACTGAAGAGGACGGCGCCAATGAGAAGCGTCGTCTGAACGAAACGGGGATCAAGCATAAGTGATTCTCTGGGGTGTGCCCTTGCAGGACAACCCCAGTGCGACGGCGTTCCAAACGTTTTACATGCGACGTCGACGACTTGAGCCGGTTTGACGCGGCGCGCCGGGAGTCGGTAGCCTGCCGACCGTTTGTCGAACGCGCTGTCGGTGGAGCCAATATGTGTGCACGTTATCGGGTGATCCTCTGCGCGTTCCTCGCCTTGGCGAGCGCCTGTGACGACGCCGAAGATCCGCCGATGCAGATCGAAGTCGATGCGCGCATGCGCACGGTCGGTGGGCGAGACATGACCGCCCCCGACATGGATCCGCCCGACGCGGCCCCGCTCAGCGGCACGCCCGACCGGGGCCCGGCCGACGATCCAGACGTCGCGGTGGTGCTCTGCGCCCTCGATGAAGAGCGCCCCTGCCCCGGCGGGTGCGGGGTGCAGCGGTGCGACGCCGAGGGCAACTGGGGCGAGTGCGACGAAGGCGGCGCAGCGGAGCGTTGCAACGGCGCCGATGACGACTGCGACGGCACCATCGACGAGTCGTTTCGCGGGCTGGGCATCGGCTGCAGCGTGATGGTCGAGGGCTGTAACGCGCAGGGGCTCATCGTCTGCAACCCCGCCGAAGATGGCACAATGTGCCAGGCCACTGAAGACGTCGCGCCCGAAGCGGAGCGCTGCGACGGGGCCGACAACGACTGCGACAACGAGGTCGACGAGGGCTTCTTGGGCCGGCTGTGCTGCACCGAAGACTTTCAATGCCCCGACGGACCGTGCGTCGGCGGAGAGTGCGAAGCGGACCTTGATCCGGAGCCCGACGTGTTCCCAGGGCTCGACCCCGAGTTGAGCTGCGACGCGGCCATCGAGCTCAACCAGTTTGGACGCTTCGAGACCAACACCGGCTTCGCCGCCCCCGCCCTGGACGGCAGCTGCGGCGGCAACGGGCCCGAGCAGGTCTACTGGTTCGAGTTCGACGAAGACACCGACGTCGTGCTGCTGACCGATGGCACCAGCTACGACACCGTCCTGCATGTGCGCACCGACTGCCTAATCGCGGGCACCGAGGTCGCCTGCGACGACGATGGCGGCGACGGCTCGGCCTCACGCATCGCTCTGCGGGCCCTCGCGGGGGTGCGCTACAGCGTGGTGCTCGACGCGTTCTCCTTGTTTGGTGGCGGCGCGGCGCAGCTGGGCTTTTGGCCGGCGGGTGCGGTGCCTGAATGCGTGTTCGATGCCGACTGCGGCCCGCGGATGACCTGCGAAGAGGCCGCCTGCGTGCCGATCCCAGTGGTGCATTGCGACGAGGCCGTCGACGTCGAGGTGGGCGTGCAGGCGCTGGGCAACACGGTGGGCGAAGCCGACGAGCTGGGCGCGGGCTGCGGGACGCCGACGGGAGGCGAGGCCGTCTACCGCCTGCGCCTTGAGCAGCCGGGCCTGGTCGACGCGACGACGGCGGGCAGCGACTTTGACACCGTGTTCTCGGTGCGCACAGCCTGCATCGACGCGGCGAGCGAGGTGGCCTGCAACGATGACGATGGCGGCGACAACACGTCCGCCGTGCAGTTCGAGGCGCTCGCCGACACTGACTACTTCTTGATCGTCGACGGCTACAGCGGCGCGTCTGGCGCGGTGGTCCTCGACGTCTCAGTGCAGTTCGATTGCGTCGAAGATGTCGACTGCGGTCCGGATCTTCGCTGCATCGCCGGGGACTGCGTGCTGCCGCCCGCCTGTGAGATGCCGTCGCCGTTGATGCCGGGGGTGACCCTGGGCGATACGACCGGCGGCGCGGACGCTTACAACGCAAGCTGCGGCGACGCGTCGGGCAGCGAAGCGGCCTACCTGCTGCGGCTCGACGCGCCCCAGACGGTGACCTTGAGCACTGACGGCAGCGACTTCGACACCATCCTCTCGGTGCGCACGACCTGCGATGACGCCGACGCCGAGCTGGCCTGTGACGATGACGGCGGCGATGGCACGCGCTCTCGCTTGCGGTTCGACGCGCTCGCAGACACCGACTACTTCGTCTTCGTCGACGGCTACAACGGCGCGAGCGGGCCCTTCGCCCTCGAGCTGCGGTTGCCGCCGGTGCTGACGGCCTGCGACGACGCCATGCCCTGCGCCGAGGGCGTCTGCCTCAACGCGCTCTGCGTGCCTGCGCTGGCGTGTGAGGCCACGCTCGCAGCCGAAGGTGCCCAGCAGGGCGACACGATCGGCGCGCCCAACCTGCGGTTGCCGAGCTGCTCGATCGGCTCGAACGCCCCTGACGCGATCTATGTCTTGGTCTCGCCCGTCGACGCCGAGATCACCGTCGACACCGAGGGCTCGCAGTTCGACACGGTGCTCACGGTGCTCGACGCCGACTGCGACACCGAGTTGGCCTGCAACGATGATGGCGGGCTGGGCACGACGTCGCTGATCACCTTCGACGCGATCGCCGGGCAGACGTACTTTGTGGTGGTTGATGGCTATCAGGCCAACGCTGGCGCGTTCACGCTCACCGTGCAGTCCAACTGACCGAGCGCAGACTCCAGGCCAGCCCGGCCCCAGCCTCAGCCCCAGCCCCAGCCTAGCCAAACATACTGAAGGCGAGCTCGACGGCGATGGCGCCCAACAGGCCCGCGACGACCGCGCGGGTGGTCGCCTTGCCCACCGCGTCGCTGCCTCGCCGCGCGCCCCGGCCCGCGTGATATGCCAGCAAGACCACCGCAAACCCGCAGGCAACGGCGCGCCCCAGGCCTGAGAGCACCGGCACCATCGCGACGTCTTCGAGGACCGTGTGATGAAAGCCCGCCGTGTTCTGGCCCAGCAGCATCACGTAGCCCAAGTAGCCGCCCGCGAGCCCCGCCGCTTCGAGCACCAGCGCCAAGAGCGGAAACGAGATCAGCGCGGCGACCAGCAAAGGCGAGAGCCAGCGCGCTTCGGCCGAGGTGCCAAAGGTTTGCAGCGCGTCGGCCTGGCGCAGGTACGTCTTGATGCCCACCTCGCTGGCGACGCGCGCGCCCACCCGGCCCGCGAGAAACAGCCCGGTGTAGAGCGGCCCAACATGGTGACAGAGCACGATGCCGAGCATGGCCGGCAGCGGATCCAAGTCGCCGAACGCCGCCCCCAGCGCTTGACCGATCTGCAGGGCGGTCACCAGCCCGAGCACCAGGCCCGAGATCGCGACGGCGGGCACGCTGGTCAGCCCGATGTCCCACAGCCGCTGCAGCACCGCCTTGCCGCTGGGCCAGCGCACGCCCTTGAGGTGGACGAACGCGCCGAGCACGTCCTTCGCCGCCGTAAAGAACCGCCGAAGCGCGCTGTCGCGATCGGTCCCTGGCTCGCTGGCGGGTGGATCCTCGGCGACGAAGAACGCCTCGAGCGCGTCGCGAATCGCAGGCACGTCCCGCGTTGATTCGTCACCGTCGGGGGCGGGGCCCAACAGCGGCGCCAGGGCCAGGATTGGCGTCAGGCGGTGCGCCGTCGGGTCGAGATACAGGATGCGATCGGCCACCCGCGCGGCGAACGGATAGTCGTGGGTGACGACCAGCGCGGCCTGCCCGTCGACAGCGTCGCGGGCCGCGAGAACGGCTTGAGCGACCCGCGTAGATGAGGCCGCGTCGAGGCCTGCGGTGGGCTCGTCGTAGAGCACGACGGGCGGCGCTTGCACCAG
>JBNMOZ010000445.1:0-5482 GCA_051276005.1 Bradymonadia bacterium
ACCGAGCTGCAGCAAGCCGCGCAGGCGATCGTTCTCACGCGCCAGGTCGGCGTTGAGCGCAGCGGCCGATTGCAAGTCTTTGAGCTGGGCGCGCAGGCGTTCGTTCTCGTCCTGCACGTCGATCAGCGCAACGTACTCGCCCCAAAGGGACTGCACGGCCTTGCCGGCGCGGGTCACGGTGTTCTGGATGGGGCTCAAACCGGCCGAGATGACGCGGCTGACGGCGCCCTTTCGATCGAGTCGAACGAGGCCAAATGAGACGCCGATCAACGCGAGGCCGACGAAGAGCCCGGCCCGCGAGGTCTTGCGCTGTTTCACGCGTCGACGGCCACGCTCTTGAGCAGGCCAATCTCGTCGAGCGCCTTCCCGCAGCCGAGCACGACGGCGGACAGCGGATCGTCGGCGATCATGACCGGCAGGCCGGTCTCTTCGCGCAGCAAGACGTCGAGATCCTTGAGCAAAGCGCCACCACCAGCGAGCACGATGCCCTTGTCGACGATGTCGGCCGACAGCTCAGGCGGCGTGCGCTCGAGGGCGACTCGGACCGCGTCGATGATCGCGCTGATAGGCTCTTGCAGCGCTTCGCGGATCTCGTCAGAGGTGATGGTGAGCGTCTTGGGCAGGCCCGCGACCAGATCTCGGCCCTTGACCTCCATCGTCGTCGCTTTGCCGCCGTCCCAGGCGTTGCCGATATGGCACTTGATCTTCTCAGCCGTCGGCAAACCGACCAGCAAATTATAGCGCCGCTTGAGGTGATGGACGATCGCGTCGTCCATGCGATCGCCGCCGACGCGCACCGACTTGGAGTACACGATGCCCGACAGCGAAATGATGGCCACCTCGGTGGTGCCGCCGCCGATGTCGACGATCATGTTTCCGCTGGGTTCGGTGATCGGCAGCCCGGCGCCGATCGCGGCCGCGATGGGCTCCTCGATCAGGTACACCTCGCGGGCGCCTGCGATTTGTGCGGATTCGCGAACGGCGCGCTTCTCGACCTCAGTGATGCCGAAGGGCACGCCGATGATCACCCGCGGCTTTACCAGAGTCGTGCGCTGGTGCGCCCGCTGGATGAAGTGCCGAATCATCGCCTCGGTCACGTCGAAGTCGGCGATGACGCCGTCCTTCATCGGACGAATTGCGACAATCGCGCCGGGCGTACGGCCCAGCATTTCTTTTGCTTCGCGCCCGACGGCCAGCACGCGTCGCACGCCACGGGCGTCTTTCTTGACGGCAACCACGGACGGCTCGCAGGACACGATTCCCTTGCCGCGAGCATAGATAAGGGTGTTCGCCGTCCCGAGATCGATCGCGAGATCGTTGCTGAACATTCCGTATATATAGTCGAGAAGCACGCAGACCCTCAGAGCGATCCAAAGTGGCGCCGGTATAGCAAAGCGATCCAGCCACAGCAAGCCGTATACAGCGAACATACAGTACACGCTCGGGTTTCGGTTGACCCGCAGGGCGCGCTCTCCTAGGATGCCGCGGCCCATGGGCAGCCCTGAAGTGGGGTAATGCCTGACACACGCTCGACCCTGCGCGGTAAATGATGCTGACCGAACTCAGAGAAAAGTCTCAGAGCTTTATGATTTTCGTCCTCTTTGGGATGTTGATCTTTATCTTCATTTTCATGTTCGGTCCGCAGTCCCAAGGCCTGCAGGCCACCGGAACGCGAACCGTGACCACGGGAGACGCCGCCAAGGTGCGCGGCCAAGCCGTGTCGATGCGCGAGGTCGACATGCTCGTCCGCCGCGCATCGAACTCCGGCGACCTCGACGAAAAGAAGATGGCCGAGCTGCGCCAGGAGAGCGCGCTTCAGCTTGTCGACCAAGTGCTGCTCGAGCAGCGCGCCCGCAAGATGGGTTTGGCGATCAGCCGCGAAGAGGTGCTGCGCTACATCACCTCGGAGCGTAACCCCGACTATCGGCTCTTCACCGACCACAAGGGCAAGTTCGACGAACAGCTCTTCACGGCGCGCATCACGCAGTGGTTCGGCGTCACGACCGACATCTACGTCTTGACCAAAGAGCGCGAGATGTTGATCGACCGCTACCTTGCGTTCCTCGCATCGCAGGTCAAGGTCTCCGACGCGGAAGTCCGCGCGGCCTTCGACGAAGAGAAGCGCACTTGGAACCTCGAGTTCATCGAGTTCAAGGGCACCGACCACAAGCCCGCAGCCCCGCTCCTGCCCGCCGATGGCGCAGCCTACGCGGCAGCGCACGCCGCTGAGCTCAAGGCTTACTACGACGCGAACACGACGCAATATGTGCGGGGCAAGGAGGTCCGCGTTCGTCGCATCCTGGTGCGTATCGCCAAGGACGCCGACGACGCCGCCAAGAAGGCCGCCCGTACCAAGATTGACGGGCTGCTCTTCAAGGCCAAGGCCGAGGGTGCCAACTTCGGCGCCATCGCCAGCGCAGAGTCCGAGGGGTTCTTCAAGAAGAACGGCGGCGACATGAGCTGGAAGAACAAGCAGAACACCAGCGCCGACGACTACACCGTCTTTGAGACCCTCCAGAAGGGCCAAATCTCCGACGTGCAGTCTTCGAAGTTCGGCCTCTGGTTCGTCAAAGCCGACGACGTCAAGCCGGCCCTCGACAAGAAGTTCGCCGACGTGAAGGCCGAGATTGGCTTGATGCTCGCGCAGAAGGCTGCCGAGCGCGACGCCGCCAAGACCATAGCTCAGGTTGCCCTCAACGCCGCCAAGGGCGGCAAGTCGCTGGCCGACGCCTACTATACCGCCGTGCCCTTCAAGGCACCCGTGGTCGAGGCGCCTCAAGCACCTGAAGCGCTCGAAGATGGCGAAGAGAAGGACGGCGAGGTCAAGCCCGACGGCGAGGTCAAGCCCGAGGGCGACAAGGGCCCCGCGCCTGTCAAGATCGCCGTCCCGGCGCGTCCCGACCCCATCAAGGTGACCGGCGCCTTCGGTGCGCGCCGCTCGACGTTCAGCCGCATCCCGGGTATCGGCGACAGCGCCATGCTCGCCAAGGCGCTCGACGCCCTGACCAAGGACGCCCCGCTCGTGCCCACCCTCGTCGAGGTCGACGGCCGCGTCATCGTCGCCAGCCTCAAAGAGCGCGTTGAGCCGACCGACGAAGACTTCGCCAAAGAGAAGGACGCCCTTGGCCAGCGTTTGCGCGGCCGGCGTGCTGCGCAGTTGTTTGGCAACTGGCAGGCGATCGTCTTCGGCCCGGTCACCCAGCGCGAGGCGTTCCGCAAGTTCGCGGGCGGCGCCCTGCTCTCGGGCTTGCCGGTGCCCGACGGCGACTCGATCAAGCTCAACGATTCGGTCAAGGTCAAGGCCGCACCGGCTTCTGCAGCGCCTGCGTCCAAGGCCTCCAAGGCACCCTGACCCAACAGCGCTCACCCGCCCTGGTGAGCGCTTGCATCTCGTCGAGTCGGCACCCCGGCAGACGCGGCAGGTCACCATTGACCGCCATGCACACTGACAGCCTTCATGCAGTTCGACGGCCCACGATGAGCAAACGCTCAGATGTCGTTTGCGCGGTTGCCGCCAGCCAATCCATGCCGTACGATTCAGCGCAATCACGACCTGATCAGTGGGTGGTGATCCATCCAACGGGCCCGGAGGACGAGTGAGCCAGGCCACCGGCCCCGATGAGTCGCTCCCGCACGTCGCAGATCGCGGCGTAAGCAAGGCAGCAACCGAGCCGACGCACCGCACCCAGACTTGTCCGGCATGCGGAGCGACCGCCCATGCCCGCTTCTGTGGCAACTGCGGCTTCCAAGTCATCGACGATTCTAAAGGCGAGAGCGTGCCTTGGCCCATGCCAGGCGCGACGTTGGCGGGCCCGCCGCCAGTCGTCCTAAAGCAGAGGATGGCTTCACCCGAAGGCGCTCGCCGATATTTGGGTGTCGCCGAAGACGGTCGATACGAGATTTTCGTCGTCGACGCCCGAGACAGCCATGGCGCCATGGCTGAGCGCCGGGCCGCGCATGAGACCCTGCCCGACCTGAGCCTGCCGCCGGAGCGCAGCGTCTCGACGACCGAGCTGCGCTACGCCCTGGTCCGCTTCCCGCCCGGCGTTGGACGCCTGTCCGAAGCGCTGGCCGACCTGTGTGATGTCGACGATGACGAGTTCGATGCCATCCATGCCGTGCGCCGCCTGATCGTACCGCTGGCGCGGACGTTCGCGGCACTGCACGCGCGGGGCATATTTCTGGGCGGGGCCGATCCAGAAGAGTTGTTGATCGGGAAGACCCAGACGCATTTCTTGACGCCGCCCATCCCGTTTCGCAGCACCAACGGTGCCTTGCCGCCTGGCCCGCGGACAGCCATTCGCGGATTCTCGCCGCCCGAGATCTACGGCCATTGCACCGGGTACGTCGACACCCGCACCGACGTGTTCTTCATCGGTATGGCGCTGTACTACACGCTCAGCCGAATCCCGCCGCTGGATGAAACGCAGGAAGCGCTCGACCGCATCCCTTCGCCGGTCGTCTACCGCGATGGGTTGCCGGCTGATTTGGTGGGCGTCGTGTTGCGTGCGACCTCGCCCGTGCCCAGCCGCCGCTATCCCGACGCCCGCAGCCTGCTGACGGCCTTGGAGATTGCGCTCGCGAGCGCCGAGCAGCGGCGCACGGTTGCGAAGCGAGTGCTGCACGTCAACGTCGGGCATGAGCTGCATATCGGCGTGCTCAAAGGCCAGTACGCGCCGCAGAATCAAGACGACCTCTTCGTCGCATATGACGGGCGCGTGGGTGCCGGCCTCTTCGTCATCAGCGACGGCGTGAGCATCTCCGAGCATGGGACGGGCGACCTGGCAAGCGCATGCGTGCGGGCCGAGGCCCATCGCTTGTGGCAGTCGCTGCCGCGCGCCGAGGTTGAGAATCACGCGCCCTACCCGCTGTTGCCCGACGGCGAGACGCAACGCGAAGCGCTCTTGCTCGGTGTGCTCAACAACGCCAATCAACGCATCGCCGACCTGATTCATCGCAAGATGCCGCGTTTTTTGGGTCCGCCCGAGGGCATCATGGCGGCGACCGCGGTCATGGTCCTTCTCGACGGCAATGACGCGCTGCTGTGCTCCATCGGTGACAGCCGCATCTATCTGATCCGCGATGGCCATATCACCTCGCTGCTCAGCTACCACGACCTGGCGTCACAGCTGATTCGTATGCGGCGCGCTGCCCCACGCATCGCGCGGGCAGCACCGGCGGCGGCGGCGCTGATTCGGTGCGTCGGCGAATTCGACAAAGACGATGACGACCAGCTCATCCCCGTGCCGCTCCAGCCGGAGTTTCGACGTTTGCGACTGCTGCCGGGCGATCAACTCGTGCTGTGTTCAGACGGCATCCCGGACTATGCGGGCTATGACGAAGAGCACGCCGAGGCCCGAATGTGCCAGATGGTGGAGCAGGCGCCAGGCGCGCAATGGGCGGCGTTCGAGCTGATGGTTCTCGCCAATCGCGGCGGCGGCGGTGACAACATCTCCTGCATCGTCCTGCGCTTCGACGAGCC
>JBNMOZ010000446.1:0-5469 GCA_051276005.1 Bradymonadia bacterium
GAAGGGCATGGCGATCAACCGCCTGTGCGACGCGAGCTGGATGTGGGACGAGACCGCCGAGACGGCCGCGCTCAAGGTGCTCAAGTCGGCCAAGAGCCGGCGCGAGGTCGAGAAGGTGCTCAAGAGCGTCGATCCCGACGGCCGCGATCCCAACGCCAGCTGGTCGAAGCGCAGCGCCGCGCGCACCGTCGAGCGGGGCTACGACCTGATGAGCGGGCTGGTCGACTGGGGCGAGCAGGACGCGCTGGATAACTTCTTGATCTCAAAGGGCATCAACATCTGATGTCAGACGGCGGATCGCCGGGGGATCAGTCTCCGACCCCCAAGATCACCCGGTCGCCCGTCAACCCGCCCGTCGGTCAGGGCGGTCGTCCAGGCAGGCGCGGACCATATTGAGGAACGCGCGATCCAGGCCCTCGCTTGCGGGCCGGCCAAGCGCCTGATCGAGCCGCTGTTGCACCCGCAGCATGCGCCGCCCCAACCCCTCGGCCAAATGCGCCGATGGGGTGCTGCCCACCAGCGCCGAACAGAGTTGCCGGAACGTGCCCAGCGCCGCGCTGTGGGTCAAGCTGCGCAGGCTCTTGACCCAATCGGGCGTCACCCAGGTCGCCGCGGCCAGCGCCGTCGGCCGCGACCGGATCGGTTCCAACGCGTCGACCGTCAACGCATCTGCGCCACGCCCCAAGCGCCGAAGCAAGCGGGCTATCTCGTTCCGCGCGTGCTCCGCGCACGCGTAGGCCGGCGCCCGTATGTCGGCGCCGTCGGTGAAGCTGGCGAGCAACGCCGGGGCACCCAAGGAGACCGCAGGGAAGAAGACCGGCAGGGTCGGATGGATGTCACGCGGCAGGCCCCCGTGCATCGTCACGAAGTCCTGCGCCACGGCCAGGTCGTCGAGCGCCGGTCGGGCGCAAAGCAAGGGCTCAAGCAGCGCTCGCCAACCCACCGGCGGGCTCATGGATCGTTGCGCTTCTGGGCCGCGGCGCCCGCGCGATTCATGAAGTGCAGCTCCAACCGTGCGCGCACCTTGGAGTGTCGAATACGGCGGCGCGTCACCCGCGCCTCGGCCGCGTGTCGATCGATGACCCAGCCCAAGGTGCGGGCCACCACCGGATCGCGCAGATGCAGGTTCGTCTCGCGGTAGCCCTCATGCGACAGGCGCGTGAAGTTCGCCGAGCCGACGTCGACGTGGGCCTCGTCCACGACCACGAGCTTGGCGTGCACGATGGTCGGATGCAGGGCGATGCGCAGCGTCGGTGGCGCTCCGGTGCGCGCGCGAATCAGGTTGAAGACGTGCGGGTTGTACCAGCGCAGCTTGCCCGCCCGACGGGCCGCCACGATGGTCGTGTGCACCCCGCGATCGACCGCCGCGCAGATGGCATCGGTGAACGCGGGATCACCAAAGAACGCCATCTCGATGCGCAATCGATGCTGCGCCGTCCCGATCAGAGCGAGCCGATCGGCGCGCAGCGTCTCTCCTGCCCCGTTGACCAGGAAGTCGAAGGCGCGGGTGGCGTCGAACCGCGCCTGCCCTGCCCAGCGCGCCCGCAGCCGAGCGACATGGGCCTCGCCGTCCAGCTCGACCATGTAGTCGAGCAGGTCGAAGTGGGCGTCGTCGCCGATGCACATGCCGCCGAGCACCAGCACCCGCTCGTCGATGATGAGCACCTTGGAGTGATCGAAGTGGGCGTCCACCTGCAGGTCGATGCCGGGATGCTGCGCCAGCGCCGGCGCGAGCGGGTTGGGTCGCTGGCGCGCGATCTTGAAGCGGTTGCCGTAGAAGCCATGCAGCGTCGTCGCCCGGACATGGGCCGACATCGTCAATCGCTTATGGAAGAAGCTCTGCCCGCCGGCCTCATGCACCTCGTGTTCGACGGCGTCGGCGCTCTTGAAGATGCGCACGCGAACGCCGCGATCAGCCGCATCAAGCAGCGCCCGCGCGACGCTGCGACCGGTCATGTCGTCGCGCCAGATATAGGCGTGCAGGTCGACGCTGCGCTCGGCGGCGGCGATGCGGCCTAACATGCGTTCGAAGGCCGCTTCGCCGCCTACGGCGATGCAGACGTCGGCGGGCCAATCGGCGGTTGAGGATGAGTCGAGCAGCATCGGCGTAGGGTAGCGCGACCGCGGCGGCTTGGTGGGGTTCGTCGGCAAGATCGACCTAAAACTGAAGAGTTGGGCGCAAAAAAGAAAAGAAAAGGACAGGCCCCAGGAAAGCCGGCGAAGCGCTCTCGCCTACTCCATGGTGTGCCGCAATGAAGCGGCCGACAAGGAGCCTCTCATGAAGTTCATTTTCGCCACCGTCGCCGCCGCCGCCCTCTTCGCCAGCCCCTCTTTCGCCGCCGACATCGTCAAGGACGCCAGCGGCGCGTACTCCTGCCAAAAGGGCGGCGAGGTCATCTCGTACTACAACCCCTACGGCCGAGTCCCGACGACGACCGAGCAGGTGCAGTGCAAGCAGGCGGGCGGCACGATCAACACCCCGACGACGAAGCGAAAGGCCCGCAAGCAAGAGCGCCAGCTCGCGCCCTGAGCATCGCGCCGTGAGCATCGCGCCCTACCCTGACGCTCACGGCGTCGGCCAGCCCCATTTGAGGGGCTGGAACGCATGTCCGGTCGCGGCACAGATGGCCTGCCAACGGGCGACCTTCTCAGCGCGATAGACCGGCGCAAAGCCCAGGTCAAGATAGATGCGCAGCGCGGGCAATCGCGCGTCCTGGGTGCTCCCGAAGAGGCGAACATGCCCCAACTCGAGCACCCGCGCGAGCAGCGCCGCGCACACCTCACGCCCCAGGCCGCGCCCTCGAGACGCTGGCACCACCGCCACCCAGGCCAACTCGATCCAGTCGTCGGCGCGGCGTAAGGCGCACGCCGCCGCGACGGCGACCCCCTCAACTCTCAGCAAGACCATCGATTCGGCGACCCATTCGTTGACGAGGTCGGCCCATTGGCCAGGCGGCATCTGCCACCCGGCCGCGGCCTGCACGGCTTCGAAGGCCGAGCGATCGACGATGTAGTCGGCCTCGGCAAACTGCGGGGGTTCGAGCTGCGGGGTCGCGCGCTGCGGGGTCGCGCGCTGCGGGGCGACGCCGACGGTGGGTTGCGCGCGCGCCCACCCTGGCCAAAAGAGAGCCAAGGTCTCGGAGCGCTCGCGCGGCATCATTGGATCAGCCACGGCTCTACTTGAGCGCCGCGACCATCTTCTCGACGCTGTCCTTGGCGTCGCCGAAGAGCATGCGCGTGTTGTCTTTGTAGAACAGCGGGTTGTCGACGCCCGCATAGCCCATGCGGCGGCTGCGCTTGAACACCACGACGCGCTTGGCGTGCCAGGCTTCGAGCACCGGCATGCCGAAGATCGGGCTGTGCGGATCGGTCAGGGCCCCGGGGTTGACGATGTCGTTGGCGCCGATGACCAGCACCACGGTCGTCGACTCGAAGTCTTCGTTGATCTCGTCCATCTCGAGCACGATGTCGTACGAGACGTTGGCTTCGGCGAGCAGCACGTTCATGTGTCCGGGCAGGCGGCCCGCGACCGGATGGATGCCGAACCGAACGCGCGTGCCGGCCGCCGTCAACTGACCGCAGAGGGTGTGCACCACGTGCTGTGCGCGGGCCACGGCCATGCCGTATCCGGGCACGATGATGACCTCTTTGGCGCCGGCGAGCTCACACATCAGCTCGTCAACGCTGGTCTCGCGCACCTCGCCCTCGGGCAGCTGGGCCTCTTGGCCGTCGGGGCGCGGCGGCGGCGCAGCGCCAAACCCACCAAAGATCACGCTCCAGATGGAGCGGTTCATCGCCTTGCACATGATGTAGCTGAGGATCGCGCCGCTGGAGCCCACGAGGGCGCCGGTGACGATGAGCAGATCGTTTTGCAACATGAAGCCCGCCGCCGACGCCGTCCAGCCGCTGTAGCTGTTGAGCATCGAGACGACGACCGGCATGTCAGCGCCGCCGATGGCCATGACCAGGTGCGCGCCCAACAGACACGCCAGGGCGGTCATGATGCCCAGCCAGAGCATGCCGCTGGTGCCGTCGGCGCCCACGAAGAGCGCGCCCAACGCGACGCTGCCGACCACGAGGCCCAGGTTGAGCAGGTGGCGCCCCGGCAGCAGCATCGGGCTGCCCGACATCTTGCCCTTCAACTTGAGGAAGGCGATGACCGACCCCGTGAAGGTGATCGCGCCGATGAAGACCGCGATGAAGATCTCGCCCAGGAAGATGCCGGTGCCCCCATGGCCGACCGGGGGCGCCATATAGGTCGAGTAGCCCACGAGCACGGCCGCGACGCCCACGAAGCTGTGCAGCAGCGCGACCAGCTCGGGCATGGCGGTCATGGCGACGCGAGCGGCCATGACGGCGCCGATGCCGCCACCGACGACGAGCGCCCCGATGAGCGGCACATAGGCGTTGATGGCGCTGGCGGTGACGGTCGCCACGACGGCGATCACCATGCCAATGACGCCCAGGATGTTGCCCCGTCCAGCGGTCTGTTGGCTCGAGAGGCCGCGCAGGCTCATGATGAACAAGACGCTCGCGACGAGGTAGGCGATGGTCAGCAGTACGTTTTCCACGCCGCCCCCTATTTCCGGAACATCTTCAACATGCGGTGGGTGACAAGGAAGCCCCCCGCGATGTTGATGGTGGCGAAGAGTACGGCCAGGCAGCCGAGGATCAAGGCGACGCCGCCAGGATCAACCTTCGCCTGTAACATGCCGCCCACAATAATGATCCCGCTGATGGCGTTGGTGACGCTCATCAACGGCGTGTGCAGCGCGGCGGTGACGCTCCACACCACCTGCCAGCCGATGAAGCAGGCGAGCACGAAGACGGTGAGGTGCTGCACGAAGGCAGCGGAGCCCGCGTCGGGCGCCCCATCACCTTTCCAGAAGCGCAGCACGAACCACAGGGCCACCAGGGCGAGCCCCACGATGCTGCCCCAGGGGCTCTTCGCGGGCGCGTCGGTGGTCACGGCCTTGGTGGTGACCGCAGGCGTCTTCGCCTTGGGCTTCGCCACCACCGGCTCGGGCTGAGCGGCCGCCTTGGGCTGAGCGGCTGGCTTGGGCGGCTCGATGGCGGGCGGCGGCCACATCATGGCGCCGTCTTGCAGCACCAGCGTGCCCCGCACGACCACGTCATCGAGATCGACGTGATAGCCGTCGGGGCTGCCGCCCATGTCCTTGATCAGGTGAACAAGGTTGTTGCCGTACAGATGGCTCGCGGTGGTCGCCAGCCGGCTGGCCAGGTCGGTGTAGCCGATGAGCGTGACGCCGTGCTTGACGACCGCCTCACCGGGCACGGTCAACTCGCAGTTGCCGCCCTGCTGAGCCGCCATGTCGACCACGACCGAGCCGGGCTTCATGCGCTCGACGGCGCGGGCTTCCCACAGCTTGGGCGCGGGGCGGCCCGGGATCAGCGCCGTGGTGACGACGATGTCGACCTCGGCGGCCTGCTCATAGAACAGGTCCATCT
>JBNMOZ010000447.1:0-5459 GCA_051276005.1 Bradymonadia bacterium
CTCGATGGGCGTGAGCGTGATGGGCGTATCGTAGGCCGCGCAGAGCACTTGGTCGTCATCGATCCAGCCCAGCTGCCAGCGCTCCCAGGCCAGCAACTCCGCCGCGTCGCTGTCGATCAAATCCATCAGGCTGAACGGCCGGGTGAACCCGCCCGGACCGCCGTACTCATACAGGTCGGGCAGGCTCATGGAGTGGCACATCTCATGGTTGAGCCATTGGCTGCTCCAGAACAGCAGGTCTCGCCCTGACGTGATGCCGTTGGTCATCGCGTTGCCGTCGGCCTCGATCTCCCAGCCGGGCACGCCGGTCCAGGTGGGGCCGTAGGGGATCGCCTCAGCTTCGGGGGTGGCCATCACCACCACCATGTCGGCGCCGCCGAAGTCGACCACGGGATCGGCCGCCTGCACGGCCTCCTCGATGAACGCCCGATGCCCCTCGAAGGTGCTGATGCCGGCGCCGTAATGGGCGGCGTCTTCGCGCAGACGCAGCCACTCCAGGTGGGGCTCGAGGATCAGGTCCATTCGGCCGTACGAGTTCGCCGCGAAGAAGTCCTCGGCGCCCGGCGAGACCATCGCGAAGACCTCTGCGGGGGTGCGCTCGGCGGCGACGTCGGCGAAGTCGACGAAGACCATCGCGACGCGCACCGTGCCGGTGCTGGGCAGCCGAATCGCGGGCCTCGGGAAGCCTACGCCCACCGCGTCGTTGGGGTTAAACGCCAGCTTGCACTCGGCGGGATCCACGCCGGGGCGAACCGGCGGCGCCATGTCGGGCCCAGCATCAGACACCGCTGCGTCCGCCAGCGCGGCATCCGCCAGCGCGGCATCCGCCAGCGCAGCATCGACGGCGGTCGCGTCGCGGCCGCCGTCGACCACCATCGCGTCGCCCGGCTCGGCGTCCGCCACCTGCACATCGCTTAGGTTTGCGTCGACCGCTGGGTCAGCGCTCGCGCCGTCATCGCAGCCCATCGCGCAGAGCATGAGCGCCGCGGCACACCCGCCGTGTTGCAGGACGAGAAGGCGGGCGTTTCGACGGCGCATAGGCGCTCCTGTAGATGCGATTGCCGGCGCAGTGTAGCGGATCGCGAGTCGAATGGCTGCGGATCGCGGGGCCGATCGCGGCGCGCCCGGATCGACCCCGCACATCGAGGCCGACCCCGCTCTGGTTGATCGCGGCCGCGCCCGGTACTGTCCGCTCAACCGTCGCCTCGAGGCTCCCTCGCGCTGTTTGCCCCTTCTGCTGTTGCTGCTCGCCCCGCTGGCCTTCGCCCAGCCGTCGCGCATGGTGCGACCGCCGCCGCCGGGTCCCAGCTGTTCCGAATACTGCGACAGCATGGCGCAGGCGTGTCCGGACGTGTTTCTGGGCAACCGGGCAACCTGCCTGGCCGCCTGCGCGTTGTTCCCGCCCAGCGCCAACATGCAGACGCTGGGCTGTCGCTTGCCCGGGCAAAGCGACGCGACGCCCGTGCCGCAGCCCGAATTGGGCCCGACCCCAGCCGAGGCGAACGCAGCGTCCAAGGCGGCGGCCGAGGTTCGCGCGCAGCTGCGCGGTGACACCACGGTGGTGCCCGACGGGCTCGGCGCGATCTTCATCGCGTCGCTGGGCCTGGGCAACCGCCGCCCGGTGATCTCGGTGTGGACGAAGAAGACCCTCGCGGCCGAGGGGCGGCCCGGTCGGCGCATCTTGCTGCCACCCGGCAAGCATGAGGTCCGCTTTGGCAGCGCACCCGAGCGCTTGCAAATCAAAGCGCGCGTGACCGTGGTCGCCGGACAGACCACCGTGGTTGACGCGCCCTGGGGCGCGATCCAGATCGACGTGGTCGATCCGCAGTTCGTGCCGTTTCGAGGCACCTATGAGCTGATCGATCTGCGCAACCGCGAGGTGGTCGGGCTGGGTTTTGGGGCCGACGCGCTGCTCGGCGAGCGCCTCAGAGTTTGGGTCCTTCGCCCCGGCATTTACAAGATCGTGCAGCCCGGCGGCACCTATCGCGACCGGGTCAACTTCGCGACCGTGCGGCTGCTGCCCGGCGAGGTCATCAGCTACGTGCTGGTGCAGGATCCCGACACCGCAGAGTTCAAGGGCGCGGGGCAGCTGGGCAACACCATCTCGGGCGACGACACCTGGGTCTTGCGCGGCCTGCTGGGCGGCGACTTCCTCTTCTTGCGCAGCGAGCTGGCGTCGACCGAGCGCGGCTGGTCGCTCGCGCTGAACCTGTTCTTCGACGTCACCGCGCGCATGACCCTGGGCCAGCATCGGTGGCTCAGCCGCCTCGAGCTCGAAGAGGGCCAGACCCGACCGCCCGGCACCGATCGCTTCCGCAGCCTGCGCGACCGCCTGTTCGTGCACACGATCTATACGTATGCGCTGGTGCCCTGGTTCGGGCCGTATATTCGAGCGGGCGCCGAGACGAAGGTGTTGCCGCGCACCGAGGAGTTCGACACGCCGCGCTCGATCAATGACGCCAACGGCGATCGTATCGGCGATAACCTCGAACGCGTCGACTTGGCCGCATCGTTCTTCGCGCCCATCGAGATCATCGAAGGCGCGGGCGGCAACCTACAGGTCTTCCGCTCCCGCGACATCGAGCTCGACCTGCGGCTGGGCCTGGGGGCGCGTCAGGTCATCCCGCGTGGCGCCCGGGTGCTGGTCTCGGCGAGCGGCCCTGATCGCCTGATCCCCCTCGAGGCCGAGGCGTTTGAAGGCGTCGAGACCAGCGCCATCGGCAGCGCCCGCGTGACGCGCTGGGTCACGTTGAGCACCGAGTTCGACTCGCTGTACGCGTTCCAGGCCGACCGGCCGTTCATCTTCACCTGGCGCAACCAGATCAACCTGCGGCTGGCCAGCTTCGCGTCGATGGCCTACCGGTTCAACGCCCTGCGCAACGAGGCGCTGACCCTCGAATCTGGGGTACAGACCGAGCACACCGTGCAGCTGCGCTTCTCGTATCCGCTGTTCTAACGCGGTCAGGTGTCAGCGCCGCCGCGTCAGAAGCTGCCGCCGAATGAGCCGCCGACCCGGCTGGCTTCCGCGTCCTCGTCCAGCGGCCAGGCGCCCCAGACGACGCCTTCGATGCGCTCCTGCAAGAAGCTGAAGCTCAGCGCCACGCCGACCGCCGTATGCACGTCGTCGAGCAGCGCGCTGGCCTTGTCGGCGGCGGTGGCGGCGTCGAGGAACGGCGAGATGCCGTTGCGACGCCCAATGGGGAGCGGGATACGCAGCTCGATGGTGCCGTCGGCCGTGTGCAATGCGCCCAGCAATTCAGACGAATCCGGCCCCGCGACCAGCACGCCGATCGCGTCGGCAGCGTAGCCCCGCGCCGACGGCCTCTGCCGCAGGTGACCGGGCAGATCGGCCTCTCCCAGCGACACGACCGAGCGATTGCGCGCCCCAAACCGCAGCACCCAATGCTGACCGCGCTCGGTGCGCCACAGCGGCAGGTGCAGCGTGACGCGCGCGACGTCGTCGGCCCAGCGAATGGGCTCACCCGCGAGCGCCGTCCCGATCCGCACCGTGGCGCGCCCTTCGATGCCGGCATACGAGATGCGTTCGTCGTCGCGCCGGGTCAGGTCGAACGCCAACTGCAGCGCCAGGGCGCCCGCAAACGCATCGCCGTCGAGCACCGCGAGCGAGGACCCCTCGATGCGGGTGGACGTGTGCCAGATGAGCTCGGTGATCAGCATGGCGCTGAGGCTGTTGGTCGCCGTCTTCAAGCCCAGCCCGACGTCGCCCGAGATCCATGTCTCTTCGAAGGCGGCCGTCTCGGCGGTCGAGTAGCGAAACCCAACTGTGCTCAGCAAGTAGCGGTCGAGGAAGCCATGGCGCCACCGGAAGCCGAGCGACTCGGTCTGCCCATACAAGTCGAGACGCTGGCCCCCGCCGCGAAACGCGAACCCCTCGCTCACGTCGACCGAGTCCTCGGGCCAGTCAGCCAGATCGAGGTTGTAGAGCGTGACCGAGCGCGCCACCGGATCGACCCTGAACGGCACCCGCTCGCTGACGCGAAACCGCAGCGAGACCCGATCGGCGCGCCGCCCCGCGATGATGTCGACCGAGACCCGTCGAAACAGGCCGCTGCGCCGCATGGCCTGCACGCTCTCGTCGACCAGGCTCTGTCGATACCCGTCGCCTTCGCTGATTGCCGTGAGCTGTCGCAGCACCCGGGCCTGCGTGATCTCATTGCCGACGAACCAGATCTTCTCGACCCGCGCCGCGACGAGCTCGCGCACGTCGAACGTGACGGCCACGACGCGCAGGCCGCTCGGCTGAAGCCGCGTGCGGCGATGCACAGTGATCTCGGGGTTGGGCACGCCCGTGTCGCGCAGATACTCCTCGAGTCGAAGCCGGGCGGCGTCTTCGAGATCGGGGCAATACGGGCCGCGCTCAATGAGCGGCAACGTGGCCAGCAGAATTTGGGGCACGTAGCGGCCGGCGACCTGCACCGCACCCGTGACGATGCGCGGCCCGGAGATCGCGACAAGCTCAACCGTCACCGGCCGCACCCCCTCTGTGGTTGCTGCGCCCACCACTTCGCGGGCCGTGACCTGGGCGCGGGGGTAGCCATCGGCGCACAGGCGCGCCTCGATGCGGGCGCGCTCGGCGGTGAGATCCGACGCCGACGCCACCCCACCGGCGCCGATCTTGAGGCCCCGCCGGATCGCAGCGCGGGAGCGACGCGGCAGGCCCGTCAGCTGGGGCTCGGTGTACTCGTAGCGCGCCCCCCGGGCCACCTGCCAGCCCACGTCGACCAGATCGTCGTGCCCGCCCACAACAGCGCCGAGGGTGACGTCGCGATACCCGCGGCCGACGTACCACCGCGTCAACGCGTCGCGATCAGCCGTGAACATATAGGGATGAAAGCGGCGACCGCCGCCCAGCGCGATCGCCTCGCGCACGTCGACGCGACGCAGCAGGGCTCGGCTGCGGGCCAGGCCGAGGTCCTCGCCGTCGACCTGCACCGCGATGTCGCCGACGTGTCGCACCCCGGCCGTGTGGATCACCCGCAGCGACGCTCGACCGTCTGCGGCTTCAATCGCGACATCGAAGGCGCCCGCGCGGGGGATCTGCTCGAGGGTGCGCAGCAGCGCGACGATCTCGGCGGCGGTCGCCGGCCGCCCCAGGAGCGTGTCGAGGATCGGATCGGCGCCTTCGAGCGGCTCTCCGACAAAGCGCACGCTGACCACCCGGGCAGCCGGCTCGGCGGCCACCGCGCCGGTCAAGGCGGCGAGGATGATCCCGATAAGGAGGAGTCGTGCGCCGATCGGCGCCTCCCTTCCACAGTTCGCCGCGCAGACTGCCACATCTGCCGGGCCCGAGCGCGGATTCTGGTGGGTGGGGTTGGATGGATCGTGTGTGCGGGTGGCGCCGGCGCGCGCGCCAGCGTCGGTCGCGTTCATTCGGCGAAGAGTCTTCGACGGGGTCGAGTCACCGGGCACGTATCTCGGGGGCTGCCATTGAGCGCGCG
>JBNMOZ010000448.1:0-5449 GCA_051276005.1 Bradymonadia bacterium
TGCAAGACTATCCGCTCCTCATCGCGGGCGGCGCGGGCGGCGCCCTCAAGTCGGGCATTCACTACGCGTCGCCCAGCGGTGAGAGCGCGAGCAAGGTCATCTTCAGCCTAATGCGCGCGGTGGGCGTCCGGACCAACGAATGGGGGTTGGAGACGGCCCGCGTCACGGGCGGCTTACCGGCGATCGAGGCGTCATGATGCGCCGCACTCCACGCCGCTCGATGTGGCTCACGCATACGATTCTATGGGCGACTGTCGTCTCTGGCCTGGCGTGCGAAGAGGGGCCAGCCCCCGAGGTCACGCCAGCACCCGAGCCCGAAGGGATCGCTGCGCCGATCCAATCCGAGGTGCCCGTCCAGACCCGGCGCACGTTCGTGGTGACCGATCTGGCGTTCGTTGACCTCGCTGGGCCCGGCTTGGCTGATGGGTTCGACATCGACGGCGTCGAGGGACCCGCCGGCTGCGGTCAGCCTGATCTCTCCGCGCCTGACGGCCGGGCCGGTATCGACAACCAGCTGGCGGGCTTGTTGCCGATCTTGCGTATGACCGAGGCGGCCGCCATCGACGGTTTGGTGCAAGAGGCCGTCAACGGCGGCCTGACGATGTTCATCATCGACGTCGACGGGCTGGATTCGGATGATCTCTCGGTGCGCCTTCGCCAGGGCGGTGGGCCGACCCCAATCCTCGACACGGCCGGGCGCATCGAAGGCGACCAGACCTTCCGCATTCACGCCGACAGCCCCGACAACCTCGCGTCGGCGACGCGCGCCGGCGACGTCATCACCAGCGCCGACTTCATATTGGCGTTGCCGGCGTCCGTGCTCAACGCCCGCTTCACGCTGCACGCGCCGGTGGCTCGCATGGAGCTCGTGCTCAACGCCGACGGCAGCGCAGATGGGATTCTGGGCGGCGCGGTGCTCATCGATGGGTTTGTTGACTTGGCCAACAGCGTGGCCACGTCCATCGGCGGCTTGGCGACCAACCTGCTGCGCAGCCGGGCCGATCTGCTGCCCGACGCCGACGGCCGCTGTACGGCCATGTCGGCCTACTTTCGCGTGCACCTTGAACCCGCCTTCGTCGCGGAATGGGATTCAAAATGAACCGGATGATCTGCTGCGTCGTCGCGGCTGCCTTGCTGTCATGCACCGTGTCCGAAGACGCGCCCGTGGCCGCGCCCGCGACCGGTGAGTTCGACAGGCAGATGCAAGCCTTGCGCGTCCGCTTCAAGCTGACGTCGATCGCGGCGGTGGTGGTCAACAACGGCGCGGTGGTGGTCAGCGACGCGTGGGGCACGGCAAACGTCGACGCGGGTGAGGCGGCCGACAGCGCGACCATCTACAGCCTCGCGTCCTGCTCGAAGCCCTTCGTCGGGCTGGCGCTGGCGGCGCTGCTCGAAGAGCAACCCGACATCGACCTCGACGCTGACATCAACGACATCCTCGACTGGGACGCGCCCGTCACGCACCCGCAGTTCGCCGACACGCCGCTCACGCTGCGCCATCTGGTGGAGCATCGCAGCGGCATCGTCGCCGACGGCGACGCGGACTACGACACGTACCCCAAGCCCGATCCCGATCAGTCGCTGAGCGTCTTCCTGCAAGCGCTGCTCGCCACCGACGCCGCGTGGCTCCCGACAGAGCCCGGCGCGGCATACGAGTACTCAAACCTGGGCGTCGCGCTGGCCGCGTTGATCATCGAAGAGGCGAGCGGTGAGGACTTTCGCGCCTTCACCAAGAGCCGACTCTTCGATCCGATCGGCATGGCTGACACGCGCTGGTTCTACGGCGACCTCTCAGCGTCGCAGCGGGCCCGCCACGCGATCCCCTACGACGACGAGGGCTTCGCCTACGAGATCTATGGCTTCAACGACTATCCGAGCGGCCTGCTGCGGTCGACGGCCGACGATATGGGCAAGTTCTTGATCGCAATGACGAGCCAGGGCGGCGGCGCGCTCAGCGCGGGCAGCGTGAGCAGCTTCGAGGACACGCCCCTGCTCATCGAGGCCGGCATGGAGGGGCCCGATCGCGTCTTCGACCATTCGGGCAGCGAATCCGGTGTGAGCACCTACTTTATGTATGGGGATGACGGCGTCGGGTTCGCCTGGATGATTAACACCGACATCGCTGACGCCGACGACGAAGCGCTCTCCGGTGAGCTGACCAAGATGCTGCGCGCCGAGGCCTCGCGCGAGCGCTAGAGCGTCCCTACCCAGGCCTTCGCGTCATCGACGGATCCGCGCAGTACTGCGTCAAGGTTCGGGTGCACGTACAGCGGGCGACAGCCCCGCCCGCGCTTGAAGGCGCGCCAGAAGCGCCGCGGCATGAGGGGGGCGAATGGCACGGCCGAGAGGTTGATGAGCCACGCAAACCAGAACCGGCCGCAGCCCGCGCCCAACTCCCAGGCAGCAATCTCAAACTCTCCCCGCCAGTCGGTCTGATACCCCGTCACGAGGTGGTGCAGGTCGTGGTGCTCAAGCGCAGCGACGCGGGCCGCGGGGTTGGGCATCGGGAACCCGAAGATTCCCAGCTTGACCCACTCCCAGCGGCGGGGCGTAACGCGGTAGTCTATGAATCCATTGGCGTTTCGGAAGGCATCGCGGGCAGCTTTGACGGTCGACATTGCGTCTCCTTTGGCGCGCTCAGGCAGGCGACGGTAGAGCATCAATCGTGCCGCACCCCGGCGCTGGGCCTGTGGACGATCGGTGGGCAATGGGTGGACAAAATGCCGCGGCAGGGCGCCGCGGTTGGCCCGCGAACGGACCGCTGAACCGGACCGCTGGACTGGACTACTCGCCCAGGATGGCGCGCATCGCGTCGGTCATCTTCTCGGTATGGACGCCATCTGCGCCCCGCACGAGAAACAACGCCGCGAGGCCCTGGGTCTGCGCCAGCGCGAAGCCCTCTTGGGGGCCCAAGACGTTGAGCGCCGTGGCCCACCCGTCGGCGATCGCGCAGCGCGGGTGCACCACGCTTACGCTGGCCAGGCGATGGGTGATCGGCCTGCCGGTGCGCGCGTCGATCGTGTGGCTGATGCGCTGTCCGTCCTGCTCGTAGAAGTTGCGATAGTCGCCCGAGGTGGCCATGGCGACCCCTCGCAAGGGGACGGCCTTGAGGATGGCGCGCTGCCCCGCCACCGGCTTCTCGATGCCGACGCGCCAAGCCTTGTTGAAGGCGTTCTTGCCGGCCGCGCGGGTCTCGCCGCCGATCTCGACGAACAGATCGGCGTAGCCCGTCTCGTTCAGCGTCGCGAAGACGCGATCGACCCCGTGGCCCTTGGCGATGGCGGAGAGGTCGACGTACATCTCCGGGTGCCCCTTGGTGATCTGGCCGCTGCCGGGCGCCACCGTGAGCCCCAGCTTCTGATAGCCAATCTTTTGGCTGAGCGCCGCGACCTGCGCGGCATCGGGCGGGGTGCCGCGCCCGCTCGGGCCAAAGCCCCAGGCGTTGACCAGCGGCCCGATGGTCACGTCGAAGGCCCCACCGCTGGCCTCGCTGATGCCACGGGCGTCCTCGAGCAGGGCGACCAGCGCCGGCGACGCTTTGATCGGGGCGGTGCTGCGGTTCTGGTTGAGCCGCGACAACTCAGAGTCGTCGATATAGGTCGACATGCCCTGATTGACCTCGGCCAGCGCGCGCTGGATGAGGCCGCCAACCCGCACGTTCTGCTCGCCATTGAGCGGCACGGCGCTGATGACCTTGACGGTGTAGGTCGTGCCCATCGTCTGCCCACGAAACGTGCTGAGCACCCGTGGATCAGGCTGCCGATACAGCCAGACGCTGATGAGGGCGATGACGAAGATGGCCGGGGGGAGAAACCGCCGCAGCGGCCGGTCGCCCAGAGGCGAAGATGAGGACGGCATCAGGAGGACTCCAAAACGGATGGCGCCATGAAGAGCACCGCGACCTTGAGAGAAGCCAAAGGCGGGTCTCGAAACGGAAGGGTGGGGCTTGCCTGTGCCGCAATTTGCGGCTGCCTTCGGCCGGTCAGCGCTGCCGGAGAGACGAAGGAAGGGAGCGGAGATAGAGGCGGGGAGCGCGGAGGAGCGGCGGCGCCCGAAGGGATCGAGCACCGCGACACTCAGCCGCCGAAGTCGTCGAGCATGATGTTCTCAGGCTCGACGCCCAGGTTGATCAACATGTCGGTGCAGGCCACGTTCATCATGGGCGGGCCACACATGTAGTACTCGACGTCTTCAGGCGACGGGTGCTTGCTCAGATAGTTGTCCAGCACGACCTGATGGATGAAGCCGGTGTAGCCCTCCCAGTTGTCGGCCGGCAACGCATCCGAGAGCGCCAGGTGCCACTTGAAGTTGTCGTTGTCCTTCTCGATCTTGTCGAAGTGGTCAACGTAGAACGCTTCGCGAAGCGAGCGCGCGCCATACCAGAACGACACCTTGCGGTCGGTCTTGATCCGTCGGAACTGATCGAAGATGTGCGAGCGCATGGGGGCCATGCCGGCACCGCCACCGATGAAGACCATCTCGTTGTCGGTGTCCTTGGCGAAGAACTCGCCGAAGGGCCCCGAGATCGTGACCTTGTCGCCCGGCTTGAGGCCGAAGGTGTACGACGACATGACGCCCGGCGGCACGTCGGCCCAGCCATTCTTGGCGCGGTCCCAGGGCGGGCTCGCGATGCGAACGTTGAGCATGATGATGTCGCTCTCCTCGGGGTAGTTGGCCATGGAGTAGGCGCGGATCACCTCTTCCTTGACCTCCGAGACGAAGCCCCACATGCCGAACTTGTCCCAGTCGCCGCGGTACTCGTCGCCAATATCGAAGTCGGCGTACTTGACCGTATGCGGCTGGCACTCGACCTGAATGTAGCCACCCGCGCGGAAGGGGACCTCCTCGCCCTTGGGCAGCTCGATGACGAGCTCTTTGATGAAGGTCGCGACGTTGTCGTTCGAGCGGACAGTGCACTCCCACTTGCGCACCGAGAAGATCTCGGGCTCAAGCTCGATGCGCATGTCGCCCTTGACCTTGACCTGGCAAGACAAGCGACAGCCCTCGGCGGCTTCACCGCGCGAGATGTGGGCCTCCTCGGTGGGCAACATGGCGCCGCCACCCGAGTGGATGTGCACCTTGCACACCCCGCATGTGCCCTTGCCGCCGCAGGCGGAGGGGATGAAGATCTTGTTGGCCGACAACGTGTTGAGCAGCGTGCTGCCCGCCTGGGTGGTGAGCGCGGCGCCCTCATCGTCGTTGATGACGATCTGCACCTCGGCCGAGTTGACGAGCTTCTTGCGAGCCACCAGCAGCACAGAGACCAGCAGCAAGACGATGGCGAGGAAGAAGACGACGCCGTAGAGGATGACTTCCATTTGCGCCTCCTAAAGCTGGATGCCGGCGAAGGCCATAAATCCGATGGCCATCAATCCGGTGACGATAAAGGTAATGCCAAGTCCGCGCAGTGCCGGCGGCACGTTGCTGTAACGCATCTTCTCGCGGATCG
>JBNMOZ010000449.1:0-5449 GCA_051276005.1 Bradymonadia bacterium
CGGCCCGAGACGACCCAGTCGCTCAGGTCGACGGCGTCGTCGCCGCGGTTGTGCAGGATCAGATAGGCCTCCGACGGCTCGGCTGCGACCGCGACGCCCTCGACGACCACGTCGACCACGGCGTCGTCTTGCGCAGCGGGTAGAGGCCCGTCGGGGCCCGCCAGCGTGTTGTAGATGAAGGCGCGGCGGGGCGCCAAAAACTCATCCTTGAGGATGCGTACGCCCTCGTCGGTGGTCTGCCGCTCACCCCAGGTTGGCCAGACGGCGTTGTCGGCGATGGCGTCGGCACCGATCTGCGAACGCCAGGCGTCGGCGAGGGCCTCGAGCGAAGGGTTGGGCGTGCCGGGGGGCTGCATGATCTGGTCGGCCAGCGATCGCACCCGGCGCAGGTACATTTCACGGAACTCCGGCAGCGCGTACAGCCCCTCGAGCAGCCGGTTGTTGATCGTGTGAAACAGCGGATTTTCGGGATACATCCGGTCGTCGAAGTAGTTGCCGGTCCAGTTGCGGCCCAGGCTCAAGTCGACGTCCCACGGCAGCATCCACCACTCGGCGGTCCGTGGATCCTGGTAGACGTAGTAGTTCTTATGGCAGCAATCCATGCCCGCCATGATGAACATGCCGGCGGCGTAGTTGGCCATGCGCGCCATGTCGACGTTGTCGTACAAGAACCGCCGGCGCTGCTCGCCGTCGAGCCGCAAGCCGGCGATCAGCGCCGCCAAATCCGATGAGTCTTCAGCCTTGCGGGTCTTCTTCTCGCCGCGCCTGGCGTCCTCGAGCCGGTCGTACATCTTGTAGAGCGGCCCGACGGGCTGCGGATAGCCCAGCCGCTCCAGCCACCGATCGTCGCCGTCCTCGACGAAGTCGTACACCGCGAAGTAGGCGCCGTTCTGCTGCACCCGCACCGGGAAGGCGAAGTGATAGTCGACGCCCGCGTCGCGATAGATGTCGTAGGCGAGCGTGTTGCGCAGCTTCGACTTGTCGGCGTAGTTGGTCAGCAGGTTGAAGTCTTTGAGGGTGGGCTGATCGGCGCCCAGGTCGAAGCGATTGTCCTTTGTCAGATCGACGTTATACGACTTCTTCGGGAAGCCGCGGCTCGATTGGCCATGCAGGTCCGCGTGCACGTTGTCGTAGAGCGAGCCGTTGAAGAACAGCGCGCCGCGGCCGCCCTCGGGGCGGGTCGCCTGGTTGGGCTGCTCGATGAACCAATGCAGCACGGGCAGATCGCTCTGCACCCGGTCGTCGCGCATCATCGTGCCGTAGAACGCCTCGCTGTCGATGGGATCGTCGAAGGGGGGATGGCGCGCGATCCGCCCCTCGGCGTCGATGGCTTCGATGTACCAGCGCACCATCTGGCCGGCCTCGGCGGCGCCCGCCCCCAGCTCGGCCTGCCAGGTCAGCTCGCCCGCGCGCGCCGCGTCTCGCACCATCTGGGCCTCTTCAAGCGGCCCAAACATCACCTGCCAATGCAGCGTCACCGACGCCGCGTCGATCACCTGGGCGTGGATGGTCAACGGATCGGCCGGACCCACATCATGGTCGCGATCCAGGTGCAGCACGATGGGCCCGTCGGTGGGCTGGTTGGGGGCGCCGGGGGTCGGGCGCAGATGGCGATAGCCGTCGCCCAGGCTGATCTGCTCAGCCTGCACTTCGGGCGCGAGCAGCAGCACGCCGTCGTCGATGTCGCGCAGGCTGAAGGCGAGGGTGTGCACGCCGGGCGTGATGCCCGCGCGGGCCGCCTCGATGGGCGCGCCACCGACCGGTCGATCGACCAGCGGGCCGGAGTCAAACCAGGGCTCTGCGTCGATCCAAGTCTCGACCCCATCGTCGACGGCGACCCGCGCGACGATGCGCGTGGCGCCCTCGGGGACCACCACCGGCACGCGTACGGCCATCGCCTGGCCGGGCAACAGGACATCGGCGACGTCGCCCTGCACCACGACGGGCGCGCGCATCCAAATGCGCAGCCGCGAGGCCGAGCCGTCGGAGAAGTCATGGGTCTCGCCGCCGCGGCCCACCGGGGTGACGGCCAGGTCGACCGCGGCGCCCGCGACGCCGGCGGCGATGACTTGCCGGCGGGTGACGCCCTCGACGTCGCCTCCGCGCAACGCGGCCTCGTCGAGCAGGGCGCCGCTATAGATGAGCTTCCCGGTGACGCCGCCCCCGTTCGGGTCGACCTTGCGCACGGTCCAGTCGACGACGACTTCGCCATCAAACGGCAGCGTGAACCGCCGGATGACCCAATGCTCAAGGTCGTTGTTGTCGCCGCTGGGGTGCACGTCGATGGCGCCCAGCAGCGTCCAGGGCGGGTTGCCGGCGGGCCAGTCCCACTCGACGCCGGTGAAGAAGTCGGCGGGGAAGGGCCGAAAGTCGTCGGCCGCATAGGTGCCGTCGGGGTCGGCGGTCAGGTTGTAGTAGCCGTGTGACCAGCCGCCGAGGCCCTGCACGCCGCTGAAGTCGACCTCGCTGTCGGCGAGGGGCGGGCCGGGGTTGCGGGGGTCGACCGGCCGGCGTCGATCAAAGCCCAGCGGCAGCGCGATTTGTTGCCAGGCCGAGTCGTCGTAGTCGGGGGCCTGCCAGCCTGCGGGCGCGTCGGTGGTGAAGCGCGCCTGGGCCCCGGCGGTCAGGATCGACGCCCGCTCGACCTGCATCGGCACGCCGTACGCGACGTCGTCGGTCAGCGCGGGCCAGTCGGCGATCACGTCGAGCACGCGGCCATCGGCGTCCGCGAAGACGAGCGCTTCGCCGTCACCCGACAGCCGAAAGTCGGTGTGCAGTGGCCCGTCGATCGGCGCGCGATCCTTGCCCGAGGCGAAGACGACCAGGAAGCCCTGCGGCTCAATCTCGCGGGCGGGCAGTCGCCAGCGACAGACGTCGTCGAGGGTGTCGCTGAGGCAATGATCAGTCAGGTCGTATGGGGTCGCGTGCGGGTTGTACAGCTCGAACCAGTCGGACGCCTCGCCGTCCTCATCGCGCAGGCCGTTGCCGTTGCGCGCGACGAACTCCGAGACGATCGGATGCGGTGGGGGCGGGCCGGCATCGACGATCGTGGCGTCGACCTCGGTCGCGGCGTCGGGGCTGATCTGCGCGTCGAGCTCGGGGCCGGCATCGAACGGCCGGGTGGCTGCGTCACGCAGCGCGGCATCCTCCAGAGCCCCGTCGACCTGCGCGTCTGCGACAGTCTGCGCGTCGTCGGGCGCGCTCGCATCACCCGCCGCGTCACCCGAGAGAATGGTCGGCGCTCGCGGTGACGGGTTGTTCGTCTCGCACGCGAGCAACAGGACGAGGACGGGCAGGCAGCGATACATGACGGCTCCATTGAAGACCTGCATCTTCGCGAGAACACCGACAGTGATGCCATCTTCACCCACCCAAATCAGCGCAGCCGCGCCTTGAGGGCGGCGATGCTCACCCGCCACAGCGCGCCGTCGGGCGACTCATCCCACAGCTCGGCCAGCTCGCTGGTGGGCGCGAGCAGCACGCGATCGAGGGCGGCGGTGGCCTGTCGGCAGAGGGCTGTAGAGGGTGGATCGCCCCGCCAACCGGGCAGATCTGGCAGCGCGGCCTGATCCCCGTCCCGCGCGCCCGCAGCCCAGGCGGCGGCGGCGACAGCATACTGGCCGGCGTCGACTTCGAGGTACTCTTGCACCCCGATGACGGCCTCGAAGGCGGCGACGCACATCTCGGCGTCCGATCCATGCGCATCGCGTCCAATCAACCAGTCATGCGCGCCGTCGTTCTCGAACGGCCCACGGCCCCATGCACCCATTTCGACACCTCCGTTGTTTGGGGAGTACGTAAAGCTGCCTGCTGCGGGCGGATTGATCCGCCGGCCCGTCCCAGCGTATCAAAGCCGACGCCCGATCATCACTTGAGGATCTGCGCCGCCGTGTTCGCCCGCCGCCAACTGCCTGGTCTTCGCATGCGCCGCCGCTGGGCGATGCGCATCATCGTGGTCTGGGCGCAGGTGTTTGTGGTGCTGCCGGCGGTCCACCTGCACGAGCACGGGCACCACGAAGACGCGCATCACGAAGACGCGCATCACGAAGACGCGCATGATCACGACCCGCATCACGACGACCCGCATGACGCCGCCGAGACGCATGACGACGGCGAGACGCATGAAGACGGCGACGATCACGACGCCGATCATCACGCGACGGGCGATCACCCCGATCACGACGACCACTCCGCAGCGCACCTGAACGCGGCGATCCTGCCGACGACGCCCACGCTGTTCACGCTCCCTCATCGCATACCCGCCGAGCGTCCTCTACGCGCGGCGCCTGCCCCTCTCGATCAGGCCCGCGCCGGTCACGGCTGGACCCCCCGCGGTCCGCCCGCCTGACGCCTCAGGGTTCGGCGATTCGCGTCGAACATCTTGATCTGAATCAACATTCGAGAAGGAGGGCAGCGATGTCGCGTTCAGCGACGACGCTCGCCTTGGCTCTGGTGATCGGCGGTCCGCTGTCGTCGTCTGCCAACGAGCCGACGATCGTGATCGGGCGCAAGTCGCCCGGCACGGCGTCGGCGCGTCGGGCAGACGCCACCGAGCTGGCGCAGGTGCCGGCCAAGACTGCAGAGGACTTTCTGCAGCTTGTGCCGGGCATGCATGTGGTCCAGCACGGGAGCGAAGGCAAAGGGCATCAATTCTTCGTGCGCGGTTTTGACGCCGTGCACGGCAGCGACGTGGGGGTCTCGGTCGAGGGGGTGCCCCTCAACGAGCCGTCGAACATTCACGGTCACGGCTATGTGGATCTGGCGTTCGTGATCCCCGAGCTGGTGCTGGCGGTCGACGCCCACAAGGGCGCCTACGATCTGGAGCAGGGCGACTTCGGCACGGCCGGCGTCATCGACTTCAAGCTGGGGGTCGGCCTGCGCGATCAGGGCTTGCGCACGGCCTATCAAATCGGCACCACCAACCGGCATCGCGGGGTGGCCATCTATGCGCCCGACGCGGTGAACTTTATCGCGATCGAGGGGCTGAGCGACGCGGGCTTCGGCCAAACGCGCTCGGCGAGCCGCGGCACGATCATGGCGCGCTGGATGCCGCTGGCGGGGGCCAAGAACCGCTTGTCGTTCTGGGCGGCCGGCTACTCGGCCCGCTTTGGTCTGCCCGGCGCGTTGCGCGCTGAAGACTTCGAGTCGGGCGCCCGCGACTTCTACGACGCCTACCTCGACGACACCGCGGGCGAGTCGCAGCGCGTCCTGTTGGCGGTCAACCACAGCGGCCGATCCGGCGCGCTGCGGCTCAAGAGCAACGCGTTCGCGCAATGGCGAGAGCTGCGGCTCGACGAGAACTTCACCGGCTCTCTGCAGTTTCCCGTCGAGGGCGATCGCCACATCCAGCAGCACGCCTTCATCGAGACCGGCGTCGGCAGCAAGCTGGCGATCCGCGTCGGTCGGCCGCTCACCCTGCGCGCCCAGCTGGGGTGGCGCGGGGGCACGT
>JBNMOZ010000450.1:0-5430 GCA_051276005.1 Bradymonadia bacterium
GCCGCCGCCGCCTTCGCCGCCTTCGCCGCCTTCGCCCCAGCCGCCACCGCCCGCGCCGCCCTCACCGCCGCCCCAGCTGCCGGCGTCGTGGACGCTGCCCATGTCGGCCGCGTTCTGACCGCCTTGGCCGCCTTGGGCACCCGCGCCACCTTGGCCGCCGCCACCAGCGCCACCAGCGCCAGCGCCACCGTTGTTGTTGCCCGCGTTGTTCTTGTTGTTGCTGTCGCCGTCGGCGTCACAGCCAAAGGCGAGCAGCGCCGCCAGCAAAATCCAAAGTCCGTGTCGCATTTGTCTCTCCCACCGCGTTTGCTTGTGGGTGACGAGACGCAGCCGGCAGCGGCTCTTACACGAAAAGACTCAGGCGGGCGTCGCGGCAGGCCGCGTCAGGCGCCGCAGGGTCGGCCAAAGGGTGACCGCGCGCAGGGCGAAGAAGAGCATGAACGCGGCCCAGAGGCCGTGATTGCCCCACAGACGGATCGCGGCGAATCCGACGCCGACGAAGCCCACCAGCGAGACGAGCATGCCGTCGCGCATGGCCTGGGTGCGCATCGCGCCGATGCAGACGCCGTCGAGCTGGAAGCACCACACCGAGACCAGCGGCATGCCGATGGCCCAGGGCAGATAGGTGCGCGCGGCGGCGCGGATGGCGGGCAGATCGGTCAGGGCATCAATGATCAGGCCGCCGAAGATCGCCCAGATCAGGGCGAACGCGACCGCGATGATCGCCGAGAAGGTCATCGTGGCCCCAACGGCGTGGCGGATCGTGTTGGGCTGGTCTGAGTCGCGCTGGCTGCGGCCCAGGGCCTCGCCCACCAGCACCTCGGCCGCGTGCGCGAAGCCGTCTAACGCGTATGACATGACCAGCTGCAGGTTGAAGAGCACCGCGTTGGCAGCGAGCAGCACCTTGCCCTGATCGGCGCCCTGGGCGGTGAACCAGCCGAAGGCGGTCATCAGGCCCAAGGTGCGGATGAAGATGTCGCGGTTGACGCCCCACAGGCGGCCCAGCGCGGTGCGATCGACGATCGCCGACCAGCTCAGGCCGCGCAGGATCGGGCCTTGGACGCGGCGCACGACGATGAGGCCCGCGATCAGGCCGCCCATCTGCGCGAGCACGGATCCCAACGCGACGCCCTCGACGCCCCAGCCGAGGCCAAGCACGAAGAACAGATCCAGCGCCACGTTGAGCAGGTTGGCGACAAGCTGGGTGAGCAGGGCCAGCTTCGGGCGCTGCACCCCGATGATCCAGCCAAGCACCGCGTAGTTGGCGAGCACGACGGGCGCCGCCCAGATGCGGACCGCGTAGTAGGCCTCGCTGAGCGGCGCCACCTCGGGCCCGGCGTCGATGAGCGTGAAGGCGGCGCGCCCGATGGGCCATTGCAGCGCATAGATCGCGAAGCCGATAGCGACGCCGATCAGCAGCGGGCGCGCCAAGGCCAGGCGCAGGCTCTCGGCGTCGTTGGCCCCGAACGCCTGCGCGGTGAAGCCGGTCGTGCCCATGCGCAGGAACCCGAACGCCCAGTACACGAAGTCGAAGATCAGCGCCCCGACGGCCACCGCGCCTAAGTAGGCGGCGTCGGGCATATGCCCCATGACCGCGGTGTCGACGATGCCGAGCATGGGCACCGAGACGCTCGACAAGATGAGGGGCCAGGCGAGCTGCCAGGTGCGATTGATCATCGCGCCGCTTCGGTCTGCGGCCTGCATCACGAACCGTAGAGCGCGTGCCAGGCGGCGAAGCGATCGGCGGGCAGCGGATCAGCGCCGGCGAGATAGCGCGCCAGGTGCGGGTAGCTGTCGAACCCCCAGAACAGCTCGTCACCGACCATGATCGTTGGCACCCCAAACGCGCCCGCCGCGATCGCGGCTTCGGTGGCCGTGCGCAGTCGCAGCTTCGCCTCGGGCTGGGCAGCGCGCTCGACGGCATTCTTCAGCCCCACCGCGGCGCAATGCTCCGCGATCACGCTTGGATCCTCGACGCCGCGGCCGTTGGTCCACACCTCGTCAAACAGCCGATCGATCAGCGCCCGTCGGGTCGCCTCGGGCATGTCCAGGCCGGTCACGCGCAGCGCGAGCAGCGGGTTGAACGGGTGGCTGGGCGGCGGATGCAGCTCGATGCCTTCGACGGCGGCCGTGCGCAGGCAGTCCTTGAAGACGTAGATACGCTTGCTGGGGATCTGGGCGGGGCCCTTGTGTCCGTGGGCCTTGAGGCAGCCGGCGAACAAGATCGGGACCGCCTCGACCGTGCGGCCATGCGCCAGCGCGAGGGCGTGAATCCGCCGCCACGCGATGAAGGCATACGGCGAGATGTAGTCGAAGAGGAATCGGATGGGGGCGGGGTCGACCATGGCGCAGGTGACCCCGGTGGGGTCGGGCTGTCAAGCGTCGGCGAGGTCGACCAGCGCGCGCTGCATTTCGCCTTCGACGTGGGCCGCACAGGCGGTGACGTAGGCGATATCTGCGGCGGCATCCGGCCCCGACCGATCGAAGTGGATTGGGGGCAGCACCCGCACCCGCACTCGCGTCGGCGCGGGGATAAACGGCACCGCGGGCCCCACCGTGATGCCAAACGGGAAGCTGAGCACGACGGGCATCACCTTGAGCCGCAAGAGGCGATCGATGCGCAGCATGCGCGCGAGCCAACGCCCGTCGGTGAGGATGATATAGGACTGATGCGACCCCTGGCTGACCACGGGCACGATCGGGACGCCATGGGTCAACGCCAGCCGGATGTAGCCGCGCCGTTGCCCGAAGACCACCTCGTTGCGTCTCGAGAAGGGGCGCAGCGCGTCGAGATCGCCGCCTGGATAGACCAGCAGGCGCTCGCCGCGCGCAAACAACCGCGCCGCGTTCTCATGACAGGCGCGCACGGCACCCAAGCGCAGGACGAGATGGGCCAGACCCGGCGCGTTGAAGACGATCTCGTGCCCCAGCGCATAGGGCAGCGCTTCGACCCCGCCGTGGGTATAGAGGGCGTTGAAGAACACGTAGCTGTCGGGGGTGTACATGCCCGCGTTGTGGTTGCCGACGAAGAGCGCGGCGCCGTCGGGCACGCGCTCGATGCCCTCCACCGTTGCGCGGTGCCAGCGAATCAAGGTGCGTTGGAGCAGCCGAGCGGCCCGCTTGATGAGGGCGGGATCGCGCGCGTCGAGGTCGTCGGGATCGGGCAGCAGGGCCAAACGGATCCTCCAAGAGGCGTGAGGGAATGCCCATTGTCGGGCCGCGGCGAAAAGTCGCAAGGCGCTTCTGCCGATCTATCGATAATGAAGTACGGTGAAGAAAAGGAGAACACATGGCCCTCAATGACGCCGAGTTGGTGCGCCTCAGGCTGGTCCTCAAGAAGTATGAGGACACCATCGAGGCGATGCTCGACGATCGGACGCGCACGGCCGGTCAGACCGCGACCCAGCATCAGGCGCTGCTGGAGAAGCTGCGGGTCTTGATGAAGAAGTTCGCGCAGACCGAGCGCGCCGTCGGCAACGCCATGCACATCCGACCGCGCCAGCAGGTGGGCGCCTTTGGGCCCGGTCAGGCGCGCTCACGCATGAGTCACCTCACGAACGTGCGCGGCGACGCCGAGCGGCTGATTCAGCGCATCGCCGGGCTGCTGCAAACCGGTCCGATGCCGATCGACTTCAAGCACAAGGGCATCGTCGACATCGCGAACAAGATCGAGAACCAGTTCACCGAGATCGGCGACGCGTACAACCCGATCCTCACCGACGGTCCGTCCGTCAGCGCGATGACGCACCAGGGCGGCGGCATGACGCTGGTCTTCCACGTGCTGATCTTGATGCTTGAGCTCGCCCGGGTGGGCACCGAGATGGGGTCCTTCACGCGCTCCAAGAAGTCGCGCACCAAGAGCTAGCGCCCGCCCAGCTGCGCCTTGAGGTTCAGGGCGACTGCAGTCGCACCGGGACGCGCAAATCGAAGCGGCCGTTGGCGATCGTGCGCCCCTGGGCCAGCCGAAACGGCGGCTCGCCGTCCACCCAGACTTCGACAAATGCCGAGTCGACGCTCGCGCCTTCGCTGTCGACCAGCGTGCCGCTGATGACGGCGGCCGGCGGCAATATGATCGCCAGGTCGGTGCGCGGCTGGTCGCCCTGAAACTCCAACAGCTCGATGAACGGGGGCAGGCCGGAGTCCTCCGGGGGCGTGATCAGCAGTCGATGGCGCCCTGGATCCAGGCTCAGCAGGAACTGACCGGCGGCGTCGGTGCGGGTCGTGAACACCCGATACGGTGGCGCATCATCGGTGCGCGCCAGCGTCTCGTCGGCGTAGCGCGCTTCGAGCAGGGTCGCCTCGACTTGAGCGTTCGCGACGGGGCGCGCGTCGGCATCAAGGAGCGCGCCGCTGATCGCCGTCCGGGGCCGGGCCGTGAGCTCGGTTGGCTGGCCGTCGAGCGCTTGTCGCAGCCGAGACAGGCGCAGGGTCGAGCTCGGGGAGGGCGCCAGGTCGATGATGTATTCGCCCGGGAAGACCAGCGCGCTGAACTCGCCTGCGGCGTCGGTCCGGCCGCGGACGCGGTGCATGCCGGTCGCGAAATCGCGGCGCAGTTGCACGTCGACCCCCGCCAACACCACGCGCGTTTCGCCTTGCACTTGCCCCACGCGCACCGTCGTCCGGACGGTGGGTCCAGGCACCGGCAGATCGACGCGAATAGGGGCGGAGAGGCCGTTCGCGTGCGTCGTCACCGGGGTCTGATGGGTGGGCAGCGGCCGGGCGGGATCGGCGCTGTCGAAGACCAAGGCGACAGACTGAGCGGCGCCGGTCGGCCACAGCCGGATCGCGAAGGCGCCCGACTCGTCGCTGTAGCCGTCGCTGCTCAACTGCCGGCCCGACACGGTGTCGGTGGCGAACACTCGAACGTCACGCATTGGCAGCTCGTTGACCCGCACGATGCCCTGTACGCCGGGCATGTTGTCCGTCGACGGCACCCGCACCACCACCTGCCGGTCGGTCGGGGCCCAGTCCAATTCATCCTCCCAGGGCGGCAGGTCGCGCAGCGCCGCGCGGACGCGGTACAAGACCGGCTGCGGGCTGATGATCGGCTGGGTGTCGACCTCATCGCGCGTCGTTGGCCAGAAAGGTGTCAGAGAGAAAGCAAACAAAGTCGGGTTGATAGGGCTGAACTCGCCCTCGACGACCAGCGGCTGCGCCGAGATGCCACCGACGGGCTCGACGACCAGGCGCCGCAACGGCTGGCTGCGATCGTCGGGGCCCAGCACCTGACCGCTGACCGGGACCCGCGCGTCGAGCGTGATCGCGGGGAGCGTCAGCACGGGCGTACCCACGAAGCGCAAGTCCGCCAGCTCGACCGGCGCGAGCGTATTGTTCGTCGGCAGAATGCGGATCGTGATGGGGAAGACCGGGCCGCTGTCGTCGATGCACGCGCGCTGTTCGCAGCGCTGATCGGTCGGGCAGCCGTCGTCG
>JBNMOZ010000451.1:0-5429 GCA_051276005.1 Bradymonadia bacterium
ACTGTGCGGCGGCCGCCGTGGGATCGCCCAGGCGCCCCAAGAACCGCGCAAAGGTCATGCGCAGCGCCCGGTTGCCGGGGTTGCCGACCAGCGCCGTCTCGAACGCGGTGCGCGCCTGCTCCAGCTCTCCAGTGTCGGCCAGCGCGGCCGCCAACAGGGGCTGCAAGGTGTCCGCGTCGCCGCCGTTGCTCAACGCGCGCTGCAGCACCGGCACCGCCTCGCGCTTGCGCTTGCTCATCAACAGCACCTCGCCCAGGTGCCCGAGCAGGGTGGCGTCCTTGGGGTGCACCTCGGTGAGGCTCTCCAAGAGCACCAGGGCCTTATCGAACTTGCCAACCGCGCGATAGGCCTGGCTCAGGCGCAAGCGCGCGCGGTGGGCGCGGGGATGATCGGTCAGCACCTTCTCCCAGCGATCGATCGCGTTCTTCACGTCGCGATCGAGAAACTCCATGCGCGCCAACTCGTCGGGATGATCGGGATCGTCCGGCGCCAGGCGCGCGGCCTCAGCCATCGCCTTGCGGGCGTCGCCGCGGCGATCGGCGCGTTCGAGCACGGCCGCCAGATCGGCGTGCAGCGCCGCGCTCTGAGGCGCCGCCTCGATGCCCCGCCGCAGCAGCGTGCCCGCGCGACCCAGGCTGTCGTGGCGCACACACCAGTCGGCATACGCCTGCCACACGCGGGGATCGTCAGGATGTTGGGCGGTGGCCTCGGCGAAGGCCGACTCAGCGCGACCGCCCTGCCCCGCCCGCGCCCACTCTCTCGCGATCAACAGGCGCCGCTTGGCCACGTCGCCGTCTTCAAAGATGCGGGCCCGCGCCTGCGTCGCCTCGGCATGCGCGCCGGTGCGGATCAGGGCCCGCACCCGCAGCGTCAACGCGTCAAGATCGTCGGCGTCGTTGCCCAACGCCAAATCGGCCCAGCCCAGGGCTCGCCCGGCGTTGCCCGTGCGCAAGAGCGCCTCGCCCAGGCGCACCATGAAGCGCGCCTGCCGCGGGTGCTGATCGACCAGCAGGTTGAGATGTTCGATGGCCGCTTCAGTCTGGCCGTCGTCGAACAGCATGCGCGAGAGCGCGTCGCGGGCCCGGGTGTGCGTCGGGTCGAGCGCCACGGCCTCGCGCAGGTCTGCCTTCGCGTCGGCGCCGCGATTGCGCAACAGGTTCAGCCGCGCGCGCATCACCAGCGGATCGGCCGCGTCGGGGGCCCGGGCCATCGCGTTCGCCAGATATACTTCGGCGCCGTTGAGGTCGCGTTGGGCGATGGCGAGCCGCGCTGCGGCCGTCTGCACCTCGGGATCCGCGCTGTCGAGGGTGAGCGCCGCGGCCACCGCGACGCCCGCGCCGTCGAGATCGCCGATGCGCGCCCGCAGCCCGGCGAGCAGGGCCCAGCCCGTCGCGTCGGGTCGATCCGAGGCCACCTTTTCAGCGAAGACGATCGCCCGCGCCGTGTCGCCCGCGCGGGCCCGCGCCAAGCCGTCCGCCAGCAGGCAGTCGGGCACGTCGCCCAAGCGCGCGTGACACTGGCCGGCCACCCGGATGGCCGCGTCGAGGTCGAGGGTCATGCGCGCCCGCACCTCGAAGAGCCAGCGCTTGGCCTGATCGGGGTGCGCCTCGCGCGCCGCGCTGAGAAACGCGACGGCCTCTGAGATCTTGCGCGTCCGCGTCATCGCCTCGCGCCAGCATCGATGCGCGTCGGCATCATCAGGCTGGGCGTCGATGCGCGCCTTGCAGACCGCGGCGCGGGCTTGTGGGGTCGTGGGCGGGGGCGGCGTCGGCTCGACCACACGCGGCGTCCCACCGCAGGCGGCGAGCAGGACGGGGATCGCGAGGAGAGCGCTACGCATAGACTACCGATGTTGTTGGGCGGGCCTTGGTGTCAAGATGAGGCCGAAAACGGGTTGGAAGATCGATCGTCTTCGGGCCCAGGCGAGCCCGAGCAAGAAGAGCGCGCCACCCAAGGGTGCGCTCGGGCTTCCGGGTACGCTTTGGCAATCGTCCGATCCCCCGCCAGCAGGTGCCGGTCCCAGGTCGGGTAACCCGTCGGCGTCGGCAACCATTCCAGCGTCGGCGACACCCATGTCGGGCGCGCCGGCGTCGGCGAACATCCCATCCAGGCAGGCCTGATCGCTGGGGTTGCACCGATCGGCGCAGGCCAACGCGGTGGGGCTGCCGGCCGGGCACATCCAGGTGCCCGCGAGGCTGGTATAGACGTCGAGCGCGGTGTCCCAGGTGGCGCCCAAGTCGGTGGTCGAGGCCGCGACCCACGGCCGCGGTTGGCCCTGTCCGCAGGCCCAGATCGCCCCGTCCGGCGCGACGGTCAAGCAGCCCATGCGGCCGGGCGACGACACCATCGCCCAGCTCTCCCCGGCGTCGTCGGAGCGAAACAACCCCAAGAAGGGGCTCGTCAGCAGCGCGCGCTGGCCGTCGGCGTCGAACGCGATGCTGTCGGGCGCGTCGCCGATGGCCATCACGATCGTCCAGTTGGCGCCGCCATCGACGGTGCGCACCAGGAACGAATCTGGGAAGCGCTCGATCAGACCGAAGACGATGTCCTCGTCGAGCGGGTGCCCCGTGAGCAGCCGAAACTCCTGCGGCAGCACCTCGAGGCCGTCGGGGAACGCCTCGATGGGCGGCCCCAACGCGATGGGCACGTAGCTGATGCCCCCGTCGACGCTGCGGCTCGCGCCGTCACCGTGGGTGGCATAGATGACGTCGGGGTTCGCCGCGCTGCGCACCACCGACCGCACCCGGGCGCTGGCCTGAATGCCGCCCGCGATCCAGGTCAGGCCGCCGTCGGTCGAGCGCCAGACGTCGTTGGGGATGTTGAGGGTCTGCGTCGACGTGAGCACCTCGTTGGGCCGCTCGGGGTGCCCCCACAGGCCCACCACGACATGCTCGGTGAGCGGGCCTTCGACGCGGGTGAAGGAGCACCCCCGGTCGATCGTGCGAAACACGCCCGCGCGGGTCGCGACCACCCACACGTCGCCGCTGGCGTCGACGGAGTGCACGCTGTCGAAGCCCACGAGGGCCGAGACCGTGTCGTCGCACAGCCAGTGATAGCCGTCGGCGCGCTCATCGAGCAGCCCAAGCTCATCGACGAGCCAAACCGCGCCGTCCCCATGCGCGGGCCAGCGGATCTCTTTGACCCGCGGTGCCGCGCCATGGGCGAAGGCGAAGGTGGCGAAGAACAAAATTGACGCAGCGACCAGCACAGACATCGCGCGTCGGCGCTGTGCTCCAAATATCGCGGCGTGAGAATCCGAGCGAAGGGGATGCAAACCGGGTCTCCAAGGGGCCATCATGCGGTCAGCTTACCCTATGGAGAGAATTCGATGCGCGTAACGGCTTCATTCGGCCTGGTCCCTCTCTTGGCTCTGCTGGCGACGCTGGGCCTGGGTGGGTGCGCCGGCATGATCCACACCGAGATCATCAGCGGCGCCTGCGCCGAGGAGCGCGATCGGTGCGTCGCCGACTTCTGCGGCATGGTCAAAGACACCCGCGACTGCGAGAACGGCTGCGCCTTCGAGGGCCGAATGTGCGCCCGTCGACAGGGCCAGACCACCGCGTCGACCGCGCGCATGGCCGATGAGCAGGCGCTGCTCGTCGACTTCTTCGGCAAGAAGATCGCGCACTCCAAGGGCGTCGTCCTCGAGCAGAGCGGCGCCATCACCAAGATCCCGGGGGCCCACGCCCTGGCGCCGGGCGCCTTCATTCGCATGCGCCTCACGCTGCCGCCCAAGCTGCGTCAGGCCGAGCTGTCGTTGACCCACAAGCCGGGCGGCGCGCCGTGCTACCTGACCGTGACCGTCGGCGAGAAGACCATCTTGGGGCGCTACAGCCCGCCGCAGACCAAGGTGATGAAGACGGAGGTCTTCGACTTCACCGCGCATATCGTGCAAGACGCCGAGACGCCACAGACCCTCGAGGTGCTCGTCTTCAACAACAGCGCGGCGGGGTCGACGGCGCCCTATCACCTGGCCAGCGCGCAGATCTTCTATCGCGCGATGGAGACGCCGGGGCTCAAGCCCAACGTCGAGTAGCAGCCCGCGCGTCATTACCCGCCCCCACCGAACAGTCTGCATCCAGTAAGACTGATTCTCAGTACGCCGATCCCCCGGTACGTTCGAATCATCCAAACCGAGCCGGGAGCCGACGATGCTGCGACTGACCACCCTGACGACCCTGTTGACCGCGACCTCGATGCTCTCAGCCTGTGGGCGCGACGCCCAGCCCGCGGCGCCCGATCAGGTGCCGGCCCTCTCCGAGCCTGCGCCCGTCGACGGCGAACAGCCCCGTGACCCTCGGCAGGATGAGCCGGCCGACCCCAACCTCGATCTGGTGGGCAGCTGTGGGGTCGCAGCGCCGGCCGTGCAATTCGAGGTGCTCGACGCGCCCGCCGCCGACACGCTCACCGACCTGCGCCTGCGCTGGCCCAGCGACGCGCCCATGCCCGCTTTGGAGTGCTGCCCCTACCAGCACCTGCCGGGGCCCTTCGTGCAGGGCGGCCGCCTCGTTGAGTACCAAGAGGGCGCCGACGACGAGGGTCGCTTCGTCGACATGCAAATCGCGGTCGACGACACACCCGGCGCCCAGCTGACGGCCGGGCTGAGCTTCTGCGCGACGCATGTCACCGAGAGCTGGACGATCGCGCCGTCGCCCTTCGTCGAGACGGCCGCTGCCCTCGCCACGTGCGAACCCGCCGGCGACTGGATCGAGTTCGACGCGCAAGACACCGCCGAGCTGCGCGTCACCGCCTTCGAGATCAACGGCGCGGTCGCGCCGGGCGCCACCATCGAGTTACAGGTGGCGATGGCCGAGATCACGGGCGTGGGCCATGCCAACTACCCCGGGTTCATGTTCGAGCTCGATCCGCCCGTCGCCGACTTCAACGAGAACCTTGGGGTGTTCTACGCGACCATCGGGTGCGAAGAGATGGGCATGACCGTGCCAGTGACGCTGCCTGACGACCTTGAGCCCGGCACGACGCTGACCGTCATCGTCAAGGCGGGCCAGCCCTTGTGTCGCGAAGATGGCTGCGCCCCCCATGACGCCGTCAGCCTGACCCGCCGCGTGATGCCCGCGCTCTGACCGAGCCCGCCCGCTCAGCCGGCCTCCCGCTCAGCCGGCCTCCCGCTCAGCCCTTCTCGACCCGCCACAACGCGTCACAGAACCACCGCTTCGAGTCGTACCAGCGCGCCTCGACGGTGAACCGCGTGAACGCCGCCAGCTCGTCGATGTCTTCGTCGAGGAACTTGTAGCTGTACTCGGTGTGAATCGGCTCCCAGGCCTTGAACTCGAAGTCATGCCGCAGCGCCTCGATGTAGACGCGCTGCGCTTCGAGGCTGACCAGGTAGCTCTCCATCGCGCCGCTGAACACGTTGTAGGTGCTGAAGAAGCGAAACTTCGCCGGGTTGAACGTGCCGCCCAGCTCGC
>JBNMOZ010000452.1:0-5423 GCA_051276005.1 Bradymonadia bacterium
CGCCAAGATGACACCGACGATATTCGAGAGGGCGCCTGTAGAGGCGTAGTTGCCCATGCTCCAGATGACGCGCGTGTTGGCGGTGCCGTTGATGACGACAACCCTTGCGCCCGCACCGAAGGTTAGATAGTCGCTGATATTAAAGATGAATTCGCTGTCCTGACCCTGCGCGTCGAGCGTGATGATCACGTTCGCAGCCACTGTCAGTAGCCCTGCGACATTATAGACGCCCGCCGTGAACGTCGTATCAGCGGCGATATTGCCCGGGAGGAGCGCGGTGCCGCCCGCCATGGCCTCCAGCGTATCTATCGCGTCGATGACGCCCTGGCTCTCGTCGGCGATGACCGGTATCGGCCCATTGAACGTTCGAGGCCCGGTTGTGGCGCCGGCGCCGACCGTGATCGCCGCCGCGCCGGCGACTACAGCGCCAACAACCTGAGAATTAGCGCCGAGGGTGACGTCGGTGCCAGACTGAAGACTGCCTGAGAGTACTGAATTGGCGCCGATCGAGGTGGCAGTGACGGCCACCGTAGGGCCACCGACTGTTGCACCATCGCCAGTGGTGAAAGCGGTCCCGGTCTGGATGCCGCCTGTGACCTTGGAACCCGCCCCCGTACTTACATAAGTGTTCGCCAGGATATTGCCGAAGACCGGGTCATCATTGATGGAGGCGCCGGTGGTTACGTAGGTGCCGGCAAAGATCGTTTGGTCGTAAAGGGTTGCTCCCATTAATGATTGTAAGTCGACGACGTCCGCTTGCGCGTGCGCGCTCGACGCAAATGCCAGTACTGACGCAATCACGAGGAGTTTTCTTACAGAGTTCATATGTGAATCGATTTCCAGCAATGCTGAAGTTGCGTTTCCGCTGGGCGAAGGGAGAAAGACAGCCTTGCTAAGGTCTTCCATTCCTTGGAGAATTCGCCAGTCAGCGCGTCCAGACTGCTCCCGCGCCGCTCAAACTTGAGCGGCTCATTCTTCGGTCAACGAGTCTCGCCGACTGAAGACGGAGCCATACCGACACATCGCCATACTCTGTCCAAGTCAATGCTGTCTGAGGACGCCATGGCACCTCTGTCTTCTCGTTAGATCATTAAACGAACAGCAGGGTTCATAAATAGCAGAATTTTAAATAAATGGGGTAATCGCAGATAATTAAATAGCTTGAGTAATGGCAGATCAGTTGCCGCATGCAGGGTCCATGTCTGACCCGATGTTTATAGGCTTTTATGGCGCTCTGAGGTAGGTGTCAAGGTAGTGTCGTTATACTACATGGATGATTGTGGAATAGGTGTGGGTAATCTGCCTACGTTCGGGTGCGGCTCGCTGAGCTGGAATAGCGTGTGCTGTCGAACACACGGGGCGTCAGCAGGAATAGATGTGTATGTCGTACATGGGTGTATGACACGCACGTGTGCGCGCCACTCATCGCGACCACAATGCGCTTTGAATCCGCGGCGCGAGCCGCTTGAGCGGCTCGGTCGTGGCGATTTCGAGGTGCAGCGGGATGACAGCGCCAAAGAGTCATGCGACCGATCTTTCTGAGACCAGGTTGGGGCTCGCATTTGTCTGTCAAGCGCTTATCGTGCTGCGAGTATCGCCGCGCGCCTGCATCACAGATGCCTCGTCGCGTCCCAAAATGTCGTAAGACGTCTAACGATGGTGAGACGGCGGGCCGCGTCTGTGTGCGCAGGCGGTCGCCACCACGCTCGATCCCCCAGCGTGTGCGCAGGCGGTCGCCACCACGCCCCATCACCCAGCGTGTCAGAACGGCGCAGTCTACAAGATCGAGCTGCGTCTTCCTCTTGCGCGCCCTCGCGTCACATTCGCTGATCTCGTTTCACCCTTCATCGGGTGGCCCGCGCTGGCATCCGCCCGCGCAACCGGCTAGAAAGAGGCCCTGTTGACCGCAAGGATCCCCCGATGACCACCCTCACTGAGATTCTCCTGTCCGACGCCGCTCGCCCGGTCGTTGAAACCGATTGCGCCACCCTCATCGAGCGTGAGGTGTCCTCGAAGCGGGGCGCGAGCGGGTTTCTGATCAAGGCCGGCTTCAAGACGGTCAAGGCGTTCAAGCGCAACATCGTGCCCGACGCCGTGCGCCACCTGCTGCCTGACTTCGTCACGCAGATGGAACCGTTCTACGCCGAGCACCTCGTGGCCGGCGGCGGCGACATCCAGCTCTACGCGGCCGGCAACGCTCAGCGCATCGCCGAGGCTCTCTTGAGCATCACCGATGGGCGCGCCGCCGGGAGCAAGCACAAGACGCTGGTCAAGGCGTACAAGAAGCTGCGGCCCAAGGGCCTCGAGAGCGTCATCGCGGCCATGCCGGCCATCGGCGCGATGCTGGCCAAGAACGGCGCCTGACGCCTGACGCCGGTACTTGGCATCTGCATCTGATTTCGACCTGCCGCCAACGCGGACGAAGGGCAAAGCATGAGCGATCGCAAATCTGAAGGCCTGACGGGCTACGCTGCCCTCATGGGCGAGACCGCCCTCGACGCCACGGGCGCCGACGGGTTGGACTACTTCGGGCGCTTCGGCGTCACGGCCGAGATCATCCGCGCGGGCTTCCGCAAGGCGCTGTCCACCGGGGCAGACTGGGCTGAGTTCTTCTTTCAGCACCGCATCGCGCATCACCTGGGCCTCGAGGACGGGGCGGTCAACCGCGCGTATGGATCGGTGACGCTCGGGGTCGGCGTGCGCGTCGTCAAGGGCGACCAGACCGGCTACGCGTACACCGAAGAGCTCACCCGCGAGGCCATCTGCGCGGCCGCGAGCACCGCCGCGCTGGTGGCCGATGGCAGCCCTGATGAGCGCCCGATCCCGCTCTCGGTGCAGACGCTGCCCGACCGCTACTCGGTCGACATCCCCTGGGACTCGGTCGGGGTGGCCATCAAGATGCCGATCCTGACGCGACTCAACGAGTTGGCGTTCGCGAAGAGCTCTGAGCTGGTCAAGGTGCAGGTGGGCTTCGCTGACGGCGCGGGCGCGGTGCTGGTCGTCGACAGCGATGGCCGCATGAGCTTCGACCGCCAGCCCATGACCCGCATGAGCATGAGCTGTACGGCTGAGCGCAACGGCAAGCGCGAGAGCTGCTCGGCCAACCTCGCTGGGCGCGCTGGCTTTGAGTTCTTCACCGACGCCCGCATCGAGTTCCTCGCCAACGAGGCCGTTGAGAAGACGCTGTTCCTCTTTGACGCCATCCCGGCGCCCGCGGGCGCGATGCCGGTGGTGCTCGCGGCGGGCTCGGCGGGCATCCTGCTGCACGAGGCCATCGGCCACGGCATGGAGGCCGACTTCAACCGCAAGGGCATCTCGGTCTACAGCGACAAGCTGGGCAAGAGCATCGCCTCCAAGGACGTCACCATCGTCGACGACGGCACCCAGCCGCATCACCGCGGCAGCATCAACGTCGACGATGAAGGCAACTTGGCGCAGCGGACGACCCTGGTCGAGAACGGCGTGCTGCGCACCTACATGCACGATCGCATCAGCGCGCGACATTACGGCGTCGAGCCCACCGGCAACGGGCGCCGCGAGTCGTTCCGCAGCCCGCCTTTGCCCCGCATGCGCAACACGTACATGCTGCCGGGGCCGCACGATCCCGAGGCGATCATCAAGTCGGTCAAGCGCGGCATCTACGCCGAGACGTTCACCAACGGCCAGGTCATGATTGGGGCGGGCGACTTCACGTTCTACATCAAGACCGGCTACATGATTGAAGACGGCAAGCTGACCCAGCCGATCAAAGACACCAACATCATCGGCAACGGCCCCGAGTGCCTCAAGCGCACCGACATGGTCGGCAACGACTTCAAGTACAGCACCGGCGGCTGGACCTGCGGCAAGGACGGCCAGTCGGTGCCGGTCAGCCTGGGTATGCCCACCGTGCGCGTGTCCGAGATCACCATCGGCGGGGTCAACTCATGAGCGGCGCCCAGACGATTGCGACCGCCCAGAGGACGACCGACCTGACGGTGCTGGAGCAAGCCCGCCGCGCCGCCGAGCAGGCGCTGTCCTTCGGGGCCGACGCGGCCAAGGTGGGCGTCAGTCGCTCCCGCGGCGTCGACGTCGAGTGGCGCGACGGCCAGCTTGAGCGCGTTCAGGAGCGCACCCAGCGCGGCCTGAGCGTGTCGATCTACGCGGGGGGGCGCTACAGCGTCAGCAGCACCAACGACTTGCGGCCCGACGCGCTGGCGCAGTTCATCCGCGAAGCCGTCGAGATGACGCGGCTGCTTGAGCCCGATCCGCATCGCTGCCTGCCCGATCCAAGCGCCTACGCGGGGCGGGCCGATATCGACCTCGACCTGTTCGATCCCAGCTACGCCACGCAGACCAGCGTCGAGCGCCGCAGCCGCGCCCAGCAAATCGAAGCGCTCGTGCGCGAGAAGCACCCCGACCTGCCGATCGTGTCGGTCTCGACCAGCGTCAGCGACGGCTGGGGCCAGAGCGCGCAGGTGTACACTAACGGCTTCGAAGGCGTGCGCGAAGGCACGCACTTCAGCGCCTCGGCGGCGATCACCGTCCGCGACGCCGGCGACCGCCGGCCGATGGGCTGGGACTACACGTCTGCTCGGCACTTCGAAGACCTCGAGTCGCTCGACAAGATCGCCCAGGAGGCCGGCGTGCGCACCCGACACCAGCTCGGCGCGGGCAAGATCAAGACCGGCAAGTATACGATTCTTTTGGAGAACCGGGCGACGCCACGCATGATCGGCGCCTTCCTGGGGCCCATCTCGGGGCCGGCTCTGCAGCAGAAACGCAGCCTGTGGGAGGGCAAAGTGGGCACGGCGATCGCCAGCCCGCTGCTCACCATTCGCGACGCGCCGCATCGCGTACGTGGCCTGGGATCGAGCCTGTGGGACAGCGATGGCTTCGCGACCCACGCCCGGCCGATCATCGAGGGCGGCGTGCTGTCGACCTACCTGATCGACCAGTACTACGCGCTCAAGATGGACGTGGAGTCGACCGGCGGCGACACTCATAACCTCGACTGGGCGCTGGGCGAGCGCGACCTCGACGGGCTGGCCGCCGACGTGGGCGAGGGCGTGCTGATCGACCGCTTCTTGGGCGGCAACAGCAACAGCACGAGCGGCGATCTGAGCTTCGGCTGCGCGGGTCGCATGATCCGCGACGGCAAGATCGCCGAGCCCGTGGCCGAGATGAACCTCGCCGGCAACCTGTCGACGATCATGCAGCGCCTCGTGGCGGTGGGCAACGACCCCAACCCCAACAGCTCCGCCGGCTGCCCCAGCATCGTCATCGAAGACGTGCAGATCAGCGGCGAGTAGCGTCTTTCAAAGTCGCGGTGCTCGCCTTCGGCTGCGCTCCGGGACTCTCTCCCTGCGGGAGGCTTGGCGTTTCGACGTTGCGACGTTGCGACGTTGCGACCTTGCGACGTTGCGACGTTGCGACGTTGCGAC
>JBNMOZ010000453.1:0-5414 GCA_051276005.1 Bradymonadia bacterium
CTCGTCGGGGTCACAGACGCGCTCGCCGCCTGCGACGCCCCCTTGGCCGCCCGCGCCACCGCCCTGGCCGCCTGCGCCGCCACCTTGGCCGCCCACACTGCCGTCGCCTTGACCGCCTTGACCGCCTTGACCGCCCGCGCCAAACCCGCTGTCGAGCACGGGCGGGAGCCCGCCGCCCTCGCCGCCCGCGCCCCGCGCGTCGCCGCCGCCTGTGCCCTCGTCGGCGCCGCCTTCAGGCTGGCATGCCACCAACGCCAGCGCTAAACCCAGCACCGCCCACCGGCTGATCGTCTCTTTCATGGGTCTCCACCAAGCTGTGGCGCGTACGTCTCGCGCGAGACATGCGTGTCGCGCCGCCGGCCGCGTCGTGTCTGGGTTTCTCACTGTCGGTCTTCGCTCAACAGGTGAGTGGTGCATTCTTTTGCACAATACGCGCCGACGGGTAGGCGCCGGAACTTTCCAGCGCCATCACGGTCAGACCCAGTAGACGCAGTTGGCGTCACCAACGATAGACACAACGCCGCAAGCCATTGATCACAATAGACTTACCGTCTTGTGCCGGGCTGCGGTGCGCCCGAACGAAGGTGCTCGCATGAAGTTCTCCACCCGTCAGATCCCGATCCGCGTTGCCGTGCTGTGGCACGACACGGTCACCACCGAGCTGCTCGCCCGCAAGGCCGTCCATATCGGCGAAGACCTGCGCTGCGATCTGGTGCTGCCCGATGTCGCAGGTATCGGCGCCAAGCATGTCGCCTTCGAGCCCGACAACGACGGCGGCTGGTGGTTCAGGCCGACCGCCGAGATGGCGGGCACGCTTGAACGCGGCGGACAACCCGAGACCCTCGACGCGCTGCGACCCGTCGCGCTGTCCGAGGGCGACTGGGGCCAGATCGATCTGGGCGCTGTGAGCCTGTTCTTTCGGGTGGGGAGCGAGGCCGTCGTGCTGCCTGGCGGCGCGACGCTGGCCACCGTGTCGACGCCGCTGCTCGGATCGCTGACCGGCGCGTTGGGTCTGCACCTCGCGATCCTGATCGGCGCGTTCTTGCTCTACGACCAGGATCCGGAGCTGACCTACCTGCCGCAAGACCACCGTGAGGTCGTCGTCACCACCGAAGCACCTGCGAAGCCGTTGCCCGACGCCGAGATGGATGTCGAGTCGATGACCGAAGACATCGCCAAGGCGCCGCCGGGCAAAGAGAGCTCATTTGGCACTGTCAAAGAGGCCGAGACCCCCAAACTGCAGCAGCGCGATGGCACGCTGGTCGAGCGCATCAAGAAGTCGGCCGTGATCAGCGCGTTGGGCAGGGGGCCAATTCGCGACGTGATGCGCGACACTCAGGGGCTGATCAACAAGCTCGACCAAGCGATGGTCGGCGGTGACGGGCCCGTCGTTGAGGCTGGAGGCGGTGGCTTCGGGCTCACGGGCATCAAGGGCGGCGGCGGCGGAGGCGCGGGTCCGGGCGGGAGGATTGGCGGCAACCGCAGGCTGGGCAACCTCACCGGCCACGGCCGCCCCACGAAGTCGCGCTTGAAGAAGAAGACCGAGCGCCGCGTGACGGTCACCCCCCAGCGGCCCACGATCGGCGGCGCGTTCTGCAAGCCCAGCGACATCCAGCGGGTGGTCTCGGCCCGCGCGAACGGCGTGAAGTTCTGCTACGAGAAGGCCCTGGGCGCCAACCCCGAGTTGAGCGGACAGCTGAGCTTGAGCTGGCGCATTCTGCCGGATGGCAGCGTCGCGAAGGTGCGCGTAGAGAAGTCGACTTTGGGCAATAAGGCCGTAGGCAACTGCGTCGCCCGCGTCATCAAGCGCTGGAAGTTCCCCAAGCCCGACGGCGGTCAGTGCGCCGTGCGCTACCCGTTCGTGTTCAACTCGGGGCTGTGAGAGCGGCCTGCAGCCTGGCCGTCGATCAGGGCCCCACCGGGCGCAGCGTGACCGAGATGATCGAGTCGCTCTGGTCTTCGCGGGTGCTGTCGAGCACCACGTCGATGGTCCCGCTGAGCCGCTTGCGCCCCCACACATCGTTGGTGCGATCACGGTCGCTGCGCTGGCTGATGCGGCGCTCGTCACCATCGACGATGAACAGCGCGCCGCGGGCATTGCGGTTCTCGGTGTGGCGCGACCGAATCACCACCTCGTACGTCGCCTCGGCCAGGTCCTCGAAGGTGAAGACGGCCGTGCCCGTGCGCGGTCCACCGGCTCGAAACAGCCCATCGCAGTCCCCCGCAATATGCTCGTCGCTGCGGGCCGTGAACGCGTAGTCGTTACAGCGCACCGACCAGTGCTGGCGCTGGGTGTAGCGCGCCTGTCGGTACCCGATCGTGCGCTCGACCGCCTCGGGGGGCGGCGGCGGTGGGGGCGCGTCGCATTCGTCGACCACGGCCGTCACCGTCAGCGCGACCCGGCTGATTCGATAGAACGTGCGCGGCTCGACAAGGCTTGAGCCGAACGTGACGCGGTTGTCGCCGGGCCGAGTGGCGCCGGTCACGTCGATGGTCGCGTCGCTGTTCTGATTGTCGAACGCCGCCTGGGCGGGGATGTCATACGGTCCCTGACCGTTCACCCAGACTCGACCCTCTTGCCCCGGGTGATCCGCGTCGAAGATCCGAAAGCTCAGGACCGCGGATGTTTGATCGGCGTCGGGCAGGCCGAGCACGTCGAAGCCGAGGCGCTCGTCGCTCTGACCCATCACGTCATACTCGCGCTCGGCGGCATCAAAGTCAGGCGCGCGGTATTCGCAGGCCATGCCCGGCGGTGGGGCAGGTTCGGGCACAGGTTGGGGCGCAGGCTCTGGTTCTGCGGCGGGCTCGGGCGTGGGCTGCGGCGCCGGCTCGGGCTGCGGTGCCGGCTCGGGCATGGGCACCGGCTCGGGCACCGGCTGCGGCGCAGGTTCGCCCTCTGGCTCGCCCTCAGGTTGGGGCGCCGGCTCAGGCTCAGCCCCTCCGTCGACGGTGGCGTCCTGCACCCGACCGTCGGACGATTCGGGCCCGCTCGACTCCAGGGTTGACGAGCAGCCGATGGCGAAGAGGCCAAGCCCCCAAACAAGATTTCGCGTATTCATCCGGTCACCGTGCCTGGATTCTCGCCGATGGTCCAGGCAAGTTGATGACCATGCGAGTCGCCTATTTGGGCCGTGACCTGTTCGCGCCCTGCCTGCACGCCCTCATCGACGAGGGCCATGACATCGTCGATCTGCGCACGACGCACGGCCCCGGGCCGACGCTGAGCGAACGGCTTCACCAGCTTGCCGACGCCCATCAGCTGGCTGTGCAAGTGGGCCATGTTGGCGCCGCAGAGATGCGCGCGATCGCCGCGCGTCGTCCTGATGTGTTGGTGTGCGCCGGGTGGCCGCGGCGCCTGCCTGATCCCGGCGCCTTGGGCATGCGGGGCGTCAACGTGCACCCCTCGCTGCTGCCCGGCGGACGTGGTCCGTGGCCATTGCCGCATGTGATCCTCAAAGGCCTCGATCGGACCGGGGTGACCGTGCATCGCCTCGACGCCGAGTTCGACGCGGGGCCCATCTTGGCGCAGACCGCTTTCGCCGTGCCGGGGTGGTTCGATCTGGACGATCTGCTGCGGCGGACGCGGCAGGCCGCGGCCACGCTGATCGCCGAGTGTCTGGCGTCGTTTGATGTCCACTGGGCCCAGGCGCGTCCGCAAGGCCCGGGGAGCTGGTGGCCCCAGCTGACCCACAGCGATCGCACCCTCGACTGGCACCGCTCGGCAGAGGTCGTCTTCCGCCGCGCCCGAGCGTTTGGGCGGGATGGTGTATTCGGCGAGGTTGGCGGCCGGACGCGGACGCTGATCGGGCTCGATCTTGCGCCCGGTCAGGGTGCGCCTGGCGCGGTGTTGGCGCGGCGCGATGGGCGGATCACGATCGCGGCGCTCGACGGCGCTATTGAGTTTGCGATCTCAGACTGACGGGCTGACAGCGCGCGCCTTCGCAGCTGTTCGGCGAGGCTGGCGCAGACGTGTTCACCATGAAAGACTCCGGCGATGCGCCTGCTCAGCACCCTGGTCGCGCCGCCGCTCGTCTTCCCGAGCCCGTTCGGCGCCCCCCATCCCATCGCACAAGCCGCGGCGTCTGACCTGCAGGCCTGGCTGACCGCGAACTTACCGTCGGGCGAGGGCAAGATGTTCGGCGCGCTGGTCGTGGCTGACGCGGCGGGTACCCTCGGGCAGCTGTGGGCGTTCTCTGGCAAGCTGACGACCTGGACGCGCCCCGAGTTCGTGCCCCCCGTCTTCGATCCGAGCGCGCAGGATGCGTTCTGGCCGCAGGGGGTCGAAGATTTGGCGCGAGACGCGGCATGCCTCGCCGCGGCGCGCGATGCACGAGATCATGCGCAGGTCGCCATCGACGCCCAGCGCGCGGTCCATCTGCAAACGCGGGTCGAGGTCAAGGGCCGCCACCGGACCCGACGCGACGCGCGGACAGCGACTCGACTCGAAGGCGCCGACGACGCCGCGCTCGCTCAGCAGAGCCGCGCCGACAAGGCCGAGTGGCGTGCCTTGAAGGCGGCCGAGGTCGCGGCGCTCACGCCTCTCGAGGCGCAGCTGACGCGATCCGATGAGGCCCGACGCATCGCAGCCCATGCCCGCGCTGAGCGATCGCGCGGGCTGCATGCGCGGCTGCACGCGACCTATCGCTTCAGCAGCGCGCAGGGCGACCAGATCGATCTCGTTGATCTGTTCGCCCCCCATCCGCCGACCGCGGGGGCGGGGGACTGTGCCGCGCCCAAGCTGCTCGCGCACGCCTATCGAGCCGGCCTGAGGCCCATCGCGCTGGCGGAGTTTTGGTGGGGGCCGCCGCCCGCAGCCGGTGGGCGATGGCATCGGCACGTCTATCCCGCCTGCCGGGGTCGCTGCGGGGTGATCCTGCCGTTCATGTTGCAGGGCCTCGACGTCGAGCCGGCGCCTGCCTTCGAAGACCCGACGGCCGGTGTGCCCGAGGTGCTCTTCGAGGACGCCGCGCTGCTGGTGGTCAACAAGCCGACGGGCCTGCTCTCGGTGCCGGGTCGGCGGCGGCAACGCACGGTCTTGTCGATGCTTGGGCGCGACGACGTGCGGCCCGTGCATCGCCTCGACATGGACACGTCGGGGGTGCTCGTGCTCGCCAAGACAGAGCCCATCTGCATCGCGATCCAGCGCCAGTTCGCGTCGCGCGCGGTGCACAAAGAGTATCTCGCGGTGTTGGCGGGCCCCGTGACCGGCGCCGAGGGCCGAATCGATTTGGCCCTCAAGCCCGACTACGCCGATCGCCCGCGGCAGATGCACCATCCTGACGGCAAGGCGGCCATCACGCGCTGGTCACGGCTCGGGTCAGACCGGGTGGCGCTGTTCCCCGAGACCGGGCGCACCCACCAGCTGCGGGTCCACTGCGCGCACCCACGCGGCCTGGGTGCGCCGATTCGAGGGG
>JBNMOZ010000454.1:0-5409 GCA_051276005.1 Bradymonadia bacterium
GCGGCACGCCCTCGAGACGCTGGTGCACGCCGACGCCCGATCGGTCATCGCGGGTCTGTTGATGCGCTCGCGGGTGAGCGAGAGCGCGTGGCGTGCGCGCTGGATCGACGCACAAACCGAATCAGAGCGAGCACTTGCGCTTGCGTGCTCCACCGACGCCTGGGAAGGCCGAATGGCCCGCGCGGTGACCCAAAACACCCAGGGCGCGCTCTGCATTTCGAGCAGCATGCCGTTTCGCGACGTCGACGCCTTCGCGCCCGCGAGCGCGACCGCCCGGCGGGTCTTCGTCAGCCGCGGCGCCAACGGGATCGACGGCATCGTGGCCACGGCGACCGGGGTGGCGATGACCGAGCCGGCCACGGTCTTGCTGGGCGATCTGGCGCTCATCCACGACGCGGGCGGCCTGCTCAACGCGGGCCAGCATGCCCAAGCGGATGGCGCTCTCAACCTGACCCTCGTGGTGGCCGACAATCGGGGCGGCGGCATCTTCGAGCGCCTGCCCATCGCGGCCCACCCGACGGCCTTTGAGCGCTGCTTCCTGACGCCTCAAGCGGCCGACTTCGCGGGCCTCGCCCAGGCCGCTGGCGTGCGATACCAGCGCCTCGCAGACCCCAACGAGTGGGCCGCCGCCATCGCGACCGCGAACGCCCGCGATGGCGTCGATTTGCTGCACATGCCGATCGATCGCGCGCTGAGCATCGCCCGCCGCGCCCAGGCGCTCGCGGTGGACGCGCTCGCTTTGGACGCGCTCGCGGTGGACGTGCTCGTGGTGGAGGCGCCGTCATGAACGTCGTCGCCCGCCCATCCACCGCGGTCGTTTGGTGGCGCACTTTGCGGCCCGCCACGCTCTGGGCCGGCGCCGTACCCGTCTTCGTCGGCACCGCCCTCGCGTACGCCGACGGCGCGACCGGGTGGACCTGGGCGGCCCTCGCCCTGCTGGGCGCGCTGGCGCTGCAGGTGGGCTGCAACCTGGTCAACGACTACGCCGACTTCGCCAAGGGCGCCGACACCCCCGACCGACTCGGCCCCGCCCGCGCGAGCGCCTCTGGCTGGCTGACCCCGACCCAAGTCAAGCTGGGCGCGGCGGTGGCCTTCGCGGTCGCGATCGGCGCGGGCGTGGGGCTGGTGGTGCAAGGCGGGTGGCCCATCGCGCTGCTCGGCGTCGCCAGCGTCATCGCTGCGATCGGCTACACGGCGGGCCCCTACCCGCTGGGCTACCTGGGTCTCGGCGACGTCTTCGTGCTCGGGTTCTTCGGCTTCGGCGCCGTCGTGGGCACGTACTACTTGGGCACGGGCGCGACGGCGCCCCTCGCCTGGGCCGCCGGCTTCGCGGTGGGCGCGTTGGCCACGGCGATCCTGGTCGTCAACAACCTGCGCGACCGACACACCGATGTGCGCGCCGGCAAGAAGACGCTCGCGGTGCGCTTGGGTGCGCGCGTGGCCCGCTGGGAGTATGCGGGGCTGGTGGGCGCGGCGTTCTTGACCCCGATCGCCATGGCCGCCTCGACCGGGCGATGGGGCCTGCTGCTGCCGATCGCCGCGCTGCCGTTGGCCGTCAAAGCGACGCGCTCAGTGTGGACGCTCGACGGCGCGGCGCTCAACCCGCAGCTCGGCGCGACGGCGCGCATGGAGCTGATCTTCGGCCTGCTGATGACGGTGGGGGCGCTGCTGTGAAGATCGACACCTTCGCCTATGAGCTGCCCTTCGAGAGGTCTGTGCGCGGCGTCGCCCTGCGCAAAGGCTGGCGCGTGCGCATGACCGCATACGACGGCATCGTGGGCTGGGGCGAAGCGGCGTGCTGGCCAGGCTTCGGATCGGACGAGGCCACCGTCGAGCGGGCCCTGCGCGGAGAAGACGAGGCGCCCGAGGTCGACCACGCATACGACGTCGCAGAGCTCGACATCGAGGCGCAGCGGCTGGGGCTCAGCATCGCGAAGATGCTGCATCCAGAGGCCGTCGATCGCGTACCGACCCATGTTCGCGTGCACGACGCGGCGAGCGCGCGGGCCGCTGTCGACAGCGGCGCCCGCGCGCTGAAGATCAAGATCGACGCCCTCACCCGCGCGGCCTTGCCCGCCATCCGCGCCGCCGTCGACGTGCCGTTGCGCTTCGACTGCAACGGCGACGACACCTACGTGGCGGGCCTCGAGGCGTTTGAGCCCGAGTGGATCGAGCAGCCCATGGCGCCCGGCGCGCCGCTGCCTCGATTGCGGGCGCCGATCGCGGTCGACGAGTCCATCACCGGCGCTGAGGCCGTGCGCGTTGCCCTGGACGCGGGGGCCGCTGTCATCGTGCTCAAGCCCATGTTTCTGGGCGGTCTGCGCCCCACGCGGGCCCTCGCGCGGCTGGTCTGGCAGGCCGGCGCGCGGGTGTGCATCACCCACGCGTTGGGCAGCGCCATCGACCGAATCGCCGCGCGCCATCTGGCCGCCGCGTTGATCGCTGAACGCCCCGACACCGCCTGCGGGCTCGCTGGCCAACTGCGCGGCGACTTTGTGCGGTTGCCCGCGCTCGACGACGGCCACCTGGCGCTGCCTGCTGGGCCCGGATTGGGGATCCTCCAATGATCCCGCATCCCGTGCAGAGCGCCGCGCTGGCGCACCCCGACGCTGCGGCCGTGGGCGACTGGACCTGGGCCAGCCTGCGCGATGAGGTGGCGCGCCGAGCGGGCGCCTTCGAGCCGGGGCAAGTCGTCGGCTTGGATGGCCCGCAAGACGCGCAGTGGATCGCCTGGGCCTACGCCATTGGCTGGGCGGGCGCGGTGATCGCGCCCCTGCCCCTCGACTTGGCCGCGCGCCAGACGGCGCTCAACGTGCTCGCGCCCGATCGCTTGGTGCACTCGACAGATCGCCACGCTGGACCGCCCTGCGCCGAGCGCTTCTGGCCGCTGGACGCGCCCCGCGTGCACCTGACGTCGTCAGGCACCACCGGCACCCCGAAGCGCATCGTGCTCACGACCGGGCAGCTGCTGTTCAGCGCCATGGGATCGATGCTTCGCCTGGGTCACTTGCCGGGCGATCGCTGGCTGCACTGCCTGCCGCTGCATCATGTGGGCGGGCTGGCGATCCTCTTGCGGGCGGCGTGGGGCGCGGCGGCCATATCGCGCATGCCCTTTGATTCGGCGCAGGTCGCCGCCTGCCTGGACGACGGCTCAGTCACGCTCGTCTCGTTCACGCCAGCGATGCTGACGGCGGTCCTGGACGCCCGACCGGCGCGCCCCTTCCCTCAATCGGTGCGCGCACTCTTGGTGGGCGGCGCGGCCACGCCCGACCGGCTCCGGCAGCGCTGTGCCGCCATCAACGCGCCGCTGCGCGTCACCTGGGGCATGAGCGAAGCGGCCTCGCAGGTGGTGACAGACGGGGCCCCATTGGCCTTCGCGCGGGTCGCGATCGAGGCCGACGCGCTGGTGGTGCGCGGGCCCCTGGTACCGGGCGGGCTGCTGGTCACCGCCGACCAGGGCGCCATCGACGCGCGCGGTCAGGTGACGGTGCACGGGCGCCGCGACGACCTGATCATCAGCGGGGGCGTCAACCTCGATCCGGCCGCCATCGAAGCGGCGCTGATGACGCATCCGGGCGTATACGACGCGGTGGTCATCGCCGTGGACGACGCCCGCTGGGGCCAGCGCCCGGTGGCGGTCTGTGTGGGCCGTGACGGCGCGTATGAAGCGGCGCCCGATGAAGAGCTCAAGGCCCTGTGCCGCGCGAGCGTGCATCGCTTCGCCGCGCCCGACGCCATCCACTGGTGGTCGGCGCTGCCGCGGGTCGGTCCGCTGCGCAAGATCAGTCGGTCAAGTGTCGGTCGCGAGCTACTGCGTCGGCAGCTCCTGCGTGGGCAAATCGATGCCGACCTTGGCCATGGCCAGGTCGAAGGCGGCGGGCCGGTCGAAGGGCGCGAAGTCGGGCAGCCGCCGGAAGGCGTGCTTGAGCGTGACCGTGCAGTGGACGCCCAGGGTGTACTCGAAGGTGACCGAGCGGCGAGTGCACCGGGTGATGCGCGCCTCAATATCGATGGGCACGGCGTGGCGCATGGGCTTTCGATAGTCGGCCTCGACGTGCACGAGCGGCATGCCCAAGCCCAGCTTAATCAGCGCGTCGGGGCCCCCGAAGCCGGCGTGCAGCATCTCTTCCATGCAGATGTGGGCGTACTCGAACGCGCGCCCAAAGAACACGATCCCGACCCGATCAACTTCGTGAAACCGAGGGGTGACGGTGTGACGGAACGGCATGATTCTCCTGAAGAAATCGTAGAAGAAGGGAGTGTCGGATGAGCCAGACGGCCCAGATCGTTCTCGACGCCGCGGCCCCGTTGCTGGCCGTCGCGCATCGCGAGTCCATCGACACAGTGACGCGCCGCTTCGCGCGGCTCAAGACCTGGTTCGCCGCCGACCTCGCCCAGCTCGACGCCTGCCTGGGCGCGGTGGGTCCGGCGAAGCAGGACGTGGCCTGGAAGGCGGGTCGCCACCTGCTCGATCGCCCCGGCAAACGGGTGCGGCCGCTCTGCGTCCTGCTCGCAGCACGCCTTGGCGACCGCCCCTTCGACAGCCAGGTGCAGTCGGTCGCCGTCGCGTGCGAGTTGGTGCACGCCGCCACCTTGCTGCATGACGACGTGATCGACGAAGGCGACATGCGCCGGGGCGTGCCCGCCGCCCGCCGCATCTACGGCAACTCGGCCAGCGTGCTCGCCGGCAATCACCTGTTCATCGACGCGCTGCGTCGGGTCGAGGCGCCGCATTTGCGCAGCGCGCTGCTCGACGTGATCGCCGAGATGATCACGGGCGAGGCCCTGCAGCTCGAGCGGCGTGGGCGCTTTGAGCCCGACCGTGAGGCCTATTTGAGCGTCGTGCGCGGCAAGACCGGGGCGTTGTTTCGCTACGCCCTGTGGGCCGGTGGCGCGTTGGGCGGGCTCGCCGAGCCCCAAACTCGGGCGCTGGCGCAGCTGGGCGAGTCGCTGGGCGTCGCCTTCCAGGTCATCGACGATCTGCTCGACCTGCGCGGCGATCCCGCCGTGACGGGCAAGTCGGCGTGCACCGACCTGCGCGAAGGCAAGCTGACCTGGCCGCTAATTTTGGCGGCGGAGCGCGATTCAACCATCGCCCGACGCCTCGAAGCCCTGGCCAGCAGCCCCGACATCGACCTCGCCGAGGCCGCCGCGACCATCGAGGCCGTTCAGGCCCTGGGCGTGCTCGACGAGACCCAGGAAATGGCACAGGCCGAGGCAAATCTGGCCCGTACGGCGCTCTCTGAGCTGCCCCAAGGGCCCGTCAATGACGCCTTGGCCACCGTGATCGACGCAGTGCTTCAAAGGAGCGCATGATGATCATCCACCTGTCTCCCTCCGCCGACGCCAGCCGCGTCCAAAAGACCCTCGCCGCAGCCGGCGTGTGGACCAGCGCGCTGGTCGACGCCG
>JBNMOZ010000455.1:0-5409 GCA_051276005.1 Bradymonadia bacterium
CAGCGTGGTCGCACTTGAGGCCATCGAAGGCGACGACTGGGACGCGCTGCCTGCGCTGGTCTACGCCAAGGGCTTCATGCGGCTGTATGCCCGCGAGGTCGGGCTTGAGCCTGACGCCGTGGTCGCACGCATGGAGGCGATGCTCGACGGACACGTCGAGCTCGAAGAAGAGGTCCACGATCAGGTCGGAGCCGACCAACGCCGTGCCTGGTGGGAGGCTGCCCGCTTCCGGGTCGCCTACGCAGGTGCCCTGGGTGCGCTCATCGTCGCCGTGGTCGTCACCATGTTCGCGATCGCTCCTCAGAGCATTGAGGCTGCCCCGCAGCCCAACGTCGACGTCGTCCCAACAGCGCCCGTCGTACCCTGAGGCCGAGCAGGGCTCGCCCTGGCTCGTTCGTTCGACCTGACCTGGCGCGCAACTTCGTCCTGGCTTGGCCGTTCGACCAGGCGTGGCGTCCTTCGCCCTGACTTGGCCGTTCGACCTGACGCAGTGATTGACCTGACCTGGGGTTCGCCCTGACGCAGGGCGCTTGCGGTTCCGCCTGGAATCGCGCTTCTCGGCAGGAGAGTTCATGTCTATGCGCTCTCTCTCGCACTTCCAAGGCGATCGCTGCGGCGCTCGTTCCCGCTCACACTGTCGAACTGCATCGAGCCTGGCGCGCATTCGTCGCCAGCGCAGCGCAGCTGTACGGAGACGCTGAATGGCTCTGGGACCCCGCCTGCAACTGCTTCATGACAGCCTTCGTAAACTACTTCGAAGAAATGCATACAGCCATGCAGAAAGACTGCTGAAAAAGTCGAGGCCTGCCGACGTCGCGGTTGTCATGCGGTTCTTGTCGGAGGTGCAGCAGAACCGCGTCTTCGACATGATGCCCGACGACGACGCACGCGCTGAACTGCTCAGCGAGATGGACGATCGGATCAGCGGTGATCTGCTCGAGAGTCGTCCGCTGGACGAGGTGCTGCGGCTCCTCAACCTGATGAGCCCCGACGACCTCGCCGACCTTCTGGCGAGCCTATCGGACGAGCAACGCGCCCAGCTCATCGACGCCCTCAACCCGAGCGACGCCGAAGAAGTTGAAGAGCTGCTGCACTACGGTGAAGAGACCGCGGGCGGCATCATGTCGCCCGACTTCTTCGCGCTGCCGCAAGCGACGACAGCGGCCGAGGCGATCAAGGCGCTGCAAGCGGACGAGGACGCCGAGATGGCGTTCTACATCTATGTGGTCAATGAGCCAGGGCATCTGGTGGGCGTCGTCTCGTTGCGCCAACTGGTCACGACCCCGCCCACGACGCCGCTGCGCGAGTTGATGGCCACCGACATCATCTCGGTGGACCTCAATGACGACCAGGAGTACGTCGCGGCGATGGCCGCGCGCTACAACCTGCTCGCCATCCCCGTCGTCGACGAGAGCAACCACCTCGAAGGCATCGTCACTATCGATGACGTCATCGATGTCATCCGCGACGAGGCGACCGAGGACATCCTCAAGATGGCTGGTGCCGGTGAGGACGCCTTCGATGAGACGTCGGTGCTGCGCAGCGTGCGTACCCGCGCACCTTGGCTTCTCGCCGCGTGGTTCGGTGGCTTGGCGGCCAGCATGCTCATCGGGGCCTACGAAGAGCAGATCGCCACTCAGGTGGTGCTCGCCGCGTTCATCCCGGTCATCCTGGGCATGGGTGGCAACGTGGGCACGCAGACCGCGACCGTGATGGTCCGTGGCCTGGCGACCGGGCGCGTGACCTCGGGCTCGGGCTGGCATTACTTTGTGCGCGAGACGTCGATCGGCGTTGTGCTGGGCATCATCTACGGCATGTTGCTGGCCGTCTACACCGCGGTTTGGCACGCCGACGAGCCCGAGTACTGGGGCTTGGCGGCCACCGTGGGCATCAGCATCAGCGCCAGCATGGCGATCGCCGCGATGGTGGGCGCCTGCATCCCACTGGTGCTTGATCGCCTCAAGTTCGACCCCGCCGTCGCGACAGGGCCGTTCGTGACGACCGCGGTCGATGTGCTCGGGATCCTGGGCTACTTCACCGTCGCCGGCTTCTTCTTGGACTCGATCTGACCATGTCGCGCGCGATCGTGCTGCGCAAGACGGCGTGGCGAGACAACGATCTCATCGTCGATCTGCTCACCCCAGATGCCGGTCGTATTTCGGCGGTTGCCCGCAGCGCCCGTCGCAGTCGGCGTCGGTTCGGCGGGGCCCTCGAGATTGGTACGGGGCTGACGGTGCAGGTGTCGCGCGGCAGAGGCGGCGGCCTGACGCTGACGGATTGCGATGTGGTTCGGCCTCTCAACGCGACTCGCGACGACTTCGACCGCATCGCCCATCTGAGCTACATCCTCGAGATCGCGCGCCTGACGAGCCGGGAAGGGGAGGCCGATCCGGCCCACTTCGGCATGGTGGATGGCTACCTGGCCGCCCTTGAGGTGAGCCCGGCGCGGGCCGAAGCCCTCGTACTTTGGCAGATGGCGTTGCTCAACCACCTGGGCTACGCCCTGCGCCTGGGGCCGTGTGCCCGCACAGGCCGGCCGGCGAACGCGTTGAGCCCCCGCTATGGAGGCGCCATCGACGCTCAGCGCGTGCCGACGCCTGACGCCTTGCCCATCACCGAAGACGGCATGCAGGCGCTCATCGCGCTGCGCAGCGGCGTGGTGACGACGCGTTTTGATGCCCAGAGCGGGGCGCTCATCCAGACCGCGTTCGCCAGACTCTGGGAAGTTGTGACCGGACACGTCCTGCGGACGACGGCCTTTCTGCCCAACCCGACCTGATACCTGCGCGAAGCACATCGCCGTCGTTCCGGCCACCGTTCGGATGCGCTACGCTGACTGCGCACCTCGCCTCTTGCCCCTGGAACGACCCTGAAGACTCAGCCCCCAGACGCCCCGCCGCCCGTCGAGAGCGCGCCGCCCGCCGAGAGTGAGCCGCGCGAGACGGCGACTGTTTCGTCGGCTGGCGGCGCGACGCCGGGCCGCGCGTTCTTTGATGCGCTCGTGCAGCGCCGGGCGCGGGTCCTGGCCGGATTGCGCGCCGGTCCGCATGCCGAAGAGGTCGCCCGTAAGGTCTATGCGACCCTGGACGGCGCTGCTCGGCGCGCCCGGCGCCAGCTGACGGCGATCGATTTCGATATTGCCGAGCTTGAAGACGAACCCGGCGAGCTGACCATTGATGGCACCGCGTTCGAGGCCGCCTTGGGGCCCCAGGCAGCAGTGCACGGCGACGCGATCAGTGCGCTGCTCGCCGACGGACTTCGCCTGCGGCTTGTCGGGCTCGACGTTGACGCACGTCGGGCGGCGCTGCGCACCATGATCAAGCTGTTGCCGGGGATCGAGCGCCTCGGGCCGTTCGTGCTCAGCGACTACGTAGACGTGGCGCTGGCAGAAGAGGACGCTGCCCTCTTCTGGCAAATCTATGTCGATCGGGTCGCTGCCGAGGTCAAACGCCGCACCGTGTCGGTCGAAGCGCCGCGTGAGCCCTGGATGCTGCTCGCCCTGTTACGCGTGCATCGGTCGGGGCCCAGCAGCGGCAAGCCTGCTTGGTCGGGGCTGCGACTGCACGTCAATCGAGCGCTGCGCGCGGCGCGGCATCGGTGGCGCTTCATTCGTCAGCTGGCCGAAGACACGGTCGACGTCGATCTGCTGCATTTTCTCTGCGTCTCGTCGGCGATGGTCGACGATCCCGAAGCGCTCTCCGCGTTCTTCGAGCGTGGCGATGCCAAGCTCATCTCATGCGCGATCTTCGCCCTGCATGTTCGCGGCGAATTGGCTGTCACCGCGACGCGCATCGTCGCAGATCTCGAAGCGAGGCCACTGCCGGAGGTTGGCGCTCGGCTCGTCGAAATCTACGCCCAACTGCACTTGCTCGACGCCCGCACGCCGGCGCTGACCGTGTTGGCGGACGGCGTGCGTCGCATCGTGCAGACGCAGGTGGCGCAGGGCACTCGGATCGACGTGCTGCTCGAGGCGGTCGCTGACGATCCACGGGCGCTGCGCCATTGCCTGCTGCTCGCCGATGCGGCGCTGGCGAATGTGTCGGCTGCATCGGCCCAGCTCGATCCGCTGCTGGCGCGGGTCACCGGCGTCTGGTTCCAGGCGTTTACGCCGGGCGGTATCGCGCATCCGTTCAATGACGAGGTCTTCCATGACGCTGTGCGGCGGGCCCTTCAGCGTCAGCTGCAAAGCGAGGCGCAGGTCACGCGGCTGACGGCGCTGGGGGGTGAGCTGGGCGCGCTCTCTCGTCGCTGGGGCGAAAACCCCGCGGCGCGGCGTCAGCACTTGCACCGATTTATTTGGGCGTATGCGCGGCTGGTGCTGCCTTTGGCGGGCGCCGCAGCCACTCAATCAGAGACCCAGGCCGCCGCCACGGCGCTCTATCAGGCGCTCATCCAACTCTACATCGCCCACCCGAGCGCGCGCGGCTCTGGCTGGTTGGGTGCGGTCGAGTCGGTCATGCCCGCGATGTTCATCGACTTGGTGGAGGGCCGCGAAGACGACGCCCGGCTCGCCGAAGCGGCGCTGCTCGTCGCGCAGGTCGAGGCCGAGCTGCGAGGCGCCTCGGTCGAGACGCTGGCGACGGCGCAGGACGGGCAGCTTGAACGGCCGACGGTGCGGGCCCCGGTGCGCATCATCGCGCAGGCTGAGGCCCCGGTCGCGACCATGCTCGCGACGCTGAGCGGGTGGTCGACGCTGCGTCACCTGGGGCAGCGGATCACCCGAGGGCTGGGGTGGCGCAGCGATGGCGAGGCCATCGTCACTGCGGATTGCGTACTCATCAACGCCCACACGACGCGCCGTGGCGAGCCGGTGGCTGGCGCGACAGACCGCATCTCACTCGACGCGCTGGCGACGATTACCGTTCGGCGGCCGCTGCGGGCGTTCCACCTGGTCGCCGGCGCCAGCGTGCTCGTGGGCACGGCCGCCTATGGTGGGCAGCTCGCGTACGTGGGTCTGCGCGCTGCCGAAACGGGGCTCGCCGCGCTCGGCATCGGCGTCATCGGGGTTGGCTTGGCGTTCGATGCAGCCGCGCAGCACCTGGCGCGGCGCGCTCAGCGCATCGTGCAGGTCGGGCTGACCGCGCAAGGCCATCATCTGGTGATCGAGATCGACACCGACGACGGCGCCCCGCTGCTGGATGCGTTGATGGCGGCCGACGCCCGTCGCCGCGAGCTGGCGGGGTACGCGAGCCTGTCGGCGAATGACATCGCCTGGGACGGCGAGGCTTCGACATCACGCGTGGCTGATGCCGAAGCCGACACCATCATGCGGCCCGATGGCCAGGTTGAGGACGATGCGGGCAACGACGCCGCGGCAGAGTCGCCTGCCGCGGCTGACTCTGCGGGGGGCGATGCTGCCGCGGCTGACTCTGCGGGGGGCGATGCTGCCGCGGCTGACTCTGCGGGGGG